>CAYJDL010000001.1:0-5767 GCA_964368885.1 uncultured Desulfovibrionaceae bacterium
TTGGCATACGATCTAAGACGTACTTGGCGGCTTTAATAAAATATTCCGGTCCTTTTTGAAAGGTAATACGCCCCATAAACAAAACATACTTTTCATTTTCATTATGCAAAGGTATATTTAACTTTTTTCTTGATTCCTCACGAGTAACTGCATTATGAACTACCACAATCTTTTGAGGATCAATTCCATAAAGATCAGTAATACGTGCCTTTGTATAATGACTTACAGTAACAATAACGTCCGCTGCTTCAAGCCCTGCATGCTCAATGGCTGCAACTTCTGTGTTTAAGTGCGCTCCACTACGGTCACTTTCCAGAGCGTGGATGTGTACTATTAATGGCTTACCACTCAAGTGCTTAGCCACTATTGCCGCCGGACAAGTCATCCATTCATGAGCATGAATTACATCAAACTGCTCATCTTGAAGACTTAGTACACTTTGACTATAGCGAAAAACTTCACCCATTAAGTCTTGCCCATAACCACCGTGCAAGGAAAGTACTGTTTCACCTTGGCGGCTACTTTTCACTGTTTTATCAATTATATGCTGCAAGCGTTCACTTGTAGCCTTTGAAAGCATACTGGACGCCTGATCCATAAATACTTTAGGCGTCGTACAAGGGTCATACATATATGATGCAGGCGTGCCTATATAGCTTCCTTGCCATACTTCTTGCATTTCGCTGTAAGTTTGTGGCGTTGCATAAGCATGTAGTAAAGAATGTATAGGATACATACGCAAACGCTTTTCCCACACCTCTTTAACTACAGAACTACCCTCAAGCCTTTGGCTTTGCACTTGTTCTTGCTCTACAAAGGCACTATCACTACCACTTTGTGCAGGCGCATAACTTTGCACAGTGCTAGTGGAGTATTCATATTCAGTTTCTTCCCACGTAATCTTAGTGCCAGAAGCCTGTCGCAAGGACAAACCTTGAGAAAGAGCTATTTTATCTTGCCCTTCCATGCGAGGAAGCATAAAGAGTACTTCCGTTCCTTTTTCTGCCAAAGCACGGGTCATACCATAACAGGCCGTACCTAAACCACCGCTTTTATATGGCGGAAATTCCCAGCCAAACATCAAAACTCGCATAACTTCCTTCAATTTTTCTCAAGATAATATCAACTTATGAGAATAAATTTAAAAATTAATGTTTACAATGGGTTGAACATGTATTTCTTCCCATGTCTGTACAACCTTAGGAGCTACCTTACGAAGTGTAGCCAAAAGACGAATTACTTCTGAAATACTCCAAGCTTGAGCAATACATCCATCAGGAAGATGAGGAGGATCTGCCATAAAGATTTCAGAAATGGTTCCAACTCCGGCTTCCACAAGATGAGTGGTTAGCAAAGGTGTAATAGTTTCTAATAATTCCTTTGCTGCACTTTCTTTATCCCAAGCCGCACGCAGCAAAGCATCAGTGTAAATTCCCAAGGGCCAAGGCCATGCTGTACCTTGGTGATAAGCTCCATCTCTTTGCTCTGGACTGCCTTTATACAGAGTTTGATAGCGTGGGTCGCTAGGAGCAAGGGTGCGCATACCAACAGCGGTTAACAATGAGTTACGACATGTCTCGACCACATCGCCCCAATTATCTTCTTCTAAAATAGGATATGGTAAACCAACAGCGAATAATTGATTAGGACGCAAAGAGGAGTCCACTTCATCAGGACGCCAACAATCAGCAAGGTAACCGCTATTATATTTCTGATTTACCCAAAAGCGTTCCTTAAATACTGTGCGCATTCTTTCCAAGGATTTTAACTGGCAAAGTTTATGCGGCAAGTTTTCTTTATACACTTTAGAAGCTTGATTGGCAAAATACAACAAGTTATACCATAAAGCATTAATTTCTACAGGGCAACCATGACGTGGAGTAACAGCTTTACCATTTACATTGGCGTCCATCCAAGTCAATTGCGTATCTGGGGAACCAACATGTAAAAAACCTTCCTCATCGCAATAAACATGTGGAGCTTGGCTTGATGAATATACTTCGATTACCTTTTTAATAAAGGGCCAACAATGCTTACGAAAATGCTTTGGAGCTTCCGGAGACGAATCAAAAGCACTTTGAGCAGCCCATCCAAACCAAAGGGATGCATCTATACAATTATAAGCATGATTGCCATCAGAAGAGAACATATTAGGAATTTGACCATTGACAGATCCTTTTGCCAAGCGATTTAACACGTTAAACCCTTGCTCAGATTCATTAGAACCAAAGGTTAATCCCGGTAAAGCTATGCAAGTATCTCGTCCCCATGCTTCAAACCAATGAAAACCAGCTATCACAGCTTGGTCATCTGCGTTTTCAGTCATTATAAAGCGTTGACCTTCACGCTGTAAATGCCTTTCAAGTACAGGCAAATGTTCCATATTCTTAGCAGTTGCAATGCGCTTTTGCTCTTGTTCAGCCCATAGCTTGTCTAAAGGACCAAGCTTTTCTAATACGTCGTCAGTAGCAGCACAAAGCACTATGGGCTTACCAAGTTCAAGATCTAAATCCATAACGCCGGGCTGAAAAAGATCTTCATGGTTTGCAAAGCCCCGTGTGGCTTCAATCATATACTCCACATCTTTGTACCAATCTGGTGATGGTCGAAAAACAAAAGGTGTATTACACTGCATAAAAAGAGGTGGCATTGTGTTATATGGTCTAATACTAAATCCATTTTGCGCAGGCCAAGTCTTTACCTGTAAATCTATATTATCAACTGTTAAAGCATGCATATTTCGATATGCTAAAAGTGGCTTAACACGCAATTTTGCTGTTTTTGGAACATCGTTACATTGTTCTCCACCACAATCATAATAATAGCGTATCAAAGTTACATTTTGTTTTTCCAGCATCATAACTTGTCTGGTTAAGCGTATGTCACCATAACGATAAACAAAAGTAGGAATATGCCCTAAGGTCACTTCATTTAAAAATTCATGCCCACTTGGGTAGTACACATCCGGATGCTTTCGACAAGAAAGATCAGCTTCACGCCCACCTATAAGCAAAGTTTCTTCAAGAGTAGATAGTAATACATAACGCCCCGGAGGATCATCAAGCTTAACAACTAACAGTCCGTGATATTTTCTAGTATTACAACAAGCTATGGAACTTGAGGCATAACTACCAAGCCCATTGGTTTCAATCCACTCTTTGCGTAGTGCCTTGCGTAAATTTTTACATACATTTTTACTGAACACAAATTTCATACATGCATCCCTTGTATATTTATTATATAATTCATCATCTTTATGTAAAACCAACAAAAATACTTAAGGAAGCTTTAGTTAAAAACCTTTCATTTTTTAATAACGAAAAAATGATTTTGAAAACCCATAATTCACTTAAACTTAGATAAGGGTTTTGCAAAATCATTCCAACACAACTAAAGAACTAAAAGATTTCTAACCAGAGCTTCCCTAAAAAAAAGTATTCCAAAAGTTGGCATACACAAAATGTAAAAAAATTCTAAGTGAGATATAAAGATAGCTCACACAAAAAAAAATGGCAAGTTAAATTTCCATATTGCCAAAATTAATAATTAATTATATAGTTATAACCTCTTACATAACTATTGTTTAAAATTTACACTAGTATTAATAAGGAATTGCTGTTTTTTTACTTCAAAAACAAATACAACAAAAAGATTGCAGGGAGAAAAGCATGCTTAAAGACATTATATGTGCTGATATTGGCGGCACGCACTGTCGCTTTGCTCATTTTATTTTAAATGGTAGCACGCTTACTCTTTGTAAGCAAAACACTTTTTCAACGCACAGCATAAATAATACAACTGATTTATTAAATGCAGTAGCAAGTTGTGGCATATCAACACAAGATACGCACTTTTTTTGCGTTGGTGTTGCAGGTGTTATTGACAGTTTTGTTGACGGGTATGGCTTAAGCGCAAAACTTACCAATGCTCCACTAACTATAGACTTTAAAAATATTTCTTGTCTTGATGCTGGCAAAAACTTCTTGCTTAACAATGACTTTGCCTTACAAGCATGGGCTAGTCTTGTAGAAAATGCAAAAATGCTCCCTATATTAGGTAACATTCCACCTAACGATGATTATGAAAAAACAATATTTTATGCAAACAGAGGCATTGTGGGCGCTGGTACAGGACTTGGTGTAGCGGCTCTTATTCCTTCTCAACGTAACAGTTGGACTTTAATGACCTCTGAAGGGGGTCATAGCGATATGGCTTTTCACGGTAAAGAAGAAAATGAATTTGCCTCTTTTGCTAAAGATTTTTTACAAAAATCACGTTTAAGTGCAGAAGATATTTTATGTGCCAAGGGTTTAAGCGTGCTTTATGCTTTTTTTCTCCATAAAACACTTAGTCCTCAAGAAGTTGCACAAACTTTGTGGCATGATGGTAAAGTTGGTCAGGAGCAATACGAAAGTCAACATTTAAAGCTTTATGCACGCTTTCTAGGACGGTTTTGTCGCAACTGGGCGTTAAATACATTATGTCTGGGCGGTTTATACCTTGGTGGAGGGGTATTGATGAAAAATGAACATATTTTAAAAAGCAACAGCTTTAAACAAGAGTTTTATATGGCTCTAAACTCTCACAAGGCTATTTTGCAAAAAATCCCTGTTATTCTTATGCAACAAGAGCACTGTGGTCTTTGGGGGGGTGCATATCTTGCCAGACAAATACTTTTAGAAGATCGCTAACTTAGGAAGAACTCATTAAACCTTTACTAAAGGTGGGTGAACTTTTTCATTTTCAAAGTCTTGGCAACAATTTTCCTCTAGAAAAAAATACTTACTATTTCCCTATAAACTTTTAGCAGGGCTTTTTAGAATTTCTTGTAAACGATGATGGCTTTTCTGAGCGTCTTTTCCCTGCAAAGAAGCAATATGATTTAAATTTTCCACAGCGTCGCAAGGTCGAATGTAAAGCGGTTCAAGGTCGTTGTAATGAAAGTAAGCCTTTTGAGTTAAAAAACATAAAGCTTCAGGGCTTGGACTTAAACAATTTAAGTAGTAAATATTTTTTTCTGACTTAAAAGTTTCATAATGTCGCATATACCCTGAACCAAGAATATATATTGATGCATTATTATCTAAACTGCCTGTGCATTGCTTAATTACTTCATGGGGTGGACAGAGACTTACCTCATTTAACGGCATGGGCATTAAGTTGTTTTTATCAATAGTAAAATATTGACAATGAACAAGGTTGCGTTTGGCATGAGTTATCACACAAAAAATATTTTTTGTTTCGTTACTTACACTACTTTGTAAAAAAGCTGTTAAAGCCAAGGCTTGCATATAGTCTATACTGGCATTACTTGCCTTCGTAATACGTCTAATAGCAGCAACTGTGCCCATGCTTAAGCGAATACCAGTAAAGCTCCCAGGTCCATGCACACAAGCAAAACGGTCAATGTTATGTGGTTGAATTTTTAAGATTTGACAAATATTTTGCAGAGCCATAGTTAATATTTCAGCACCTTGCTTAGGTGCATTCCAGCTTTGAGTACAAAGAATGTTCTTGCCTGCATTGTCAATACATACAGGCAAGTCATGAATAAAACTGTCTCCAAAATTATTTTCAAATACGACGATTTGAAGCAAACCTTCAGAAGCATTAAGGATACAAGTTAGCATTACATCCAATACTCCTTAATTAATCTCCACACATCATTAAACGTCGTTAAAACCATCAAAGCGATAAGGATGAAAAAACCTATTTGTGATAAAAAGTTTTTAATGCGATCTGGTACAGGACGACGAAAAATAATTTC
>CAYJDL010000001.1:5777-6040 GCA_964368885.1 uncultured Desulfovibrionaceae bacterium
ATTTAAAATACCTAAATTTACACTAATGAAAGCTGCTAAAGCTAGCACAGGTTCTAGACCTTGGTCCGCTTGTTTACCAACCAGTTGGACTATCATAATAGGCCCACCTACTTGATCAAATGGCACAACATTTTGCACTAGTTTAACAAATCCAGTCCACGATATAACTAACATATCCCAAGCTCTAATGGCACCAACTTTAGCACCATCCATAAAGCTTACCGGCTTTAAAAATGCTTCCGGTGATGGGTGTATTCCTATTA
>CAYJDL010000001.1:6050-10668 GCA_964368885.1 uncultured Desulfovibrionaceae bacterium
CAAAAATATTCTTGTGCTCATGAGTTTTTGCGGCAAGATTCATATCAAGCATTTTACCCTTACGCTCAATTTGCATCAACATGGATTTGCCTTTACTGCCGGCAATAAGGGTGGACATATGACCCCAATCTTCAACCTTTATACCATTTATGCTTATAATTTTATCTTTTACTTGCATACCAGCTTTTTTAGCAACACTCTCATCCGTAAAGGATTCAACTATAGGCAAAACTTGCTTTTGTCCATAGCCTACGGCTAAACCCCAACAAATAATCCAAGCAAGAAGAATATTGGCTAAAGGGCCTGCCACCACAACAAGTAAACGTTGCCATGCTGGACGTAGTGCAAAACTCTCTTTTTCAGTAAAACCTTCAGGTAGATTATCTTTTTTATCTTCATCAACTAAGGCGCAGTAACCTCCAAGAGGAATAATAGATAGGCAATATTCAGTTTTGCCAACAGTTTTTTTAAGTAACTTTGGACCAAAACCCAAGGAAAAAGTTGTAACTCCCATGCCAAAGGCTCGAGCCATAAGGAAATGCCCAAGCTCATGAAAAAAGATTAAGCCTCCAAGAACCAGTGATACATACAATATACTTTCTATCATGTTCTTTCCTGTATATCCACCATACTTAGAATGTGGTGGCGGGTTGCATTGTCAAGGGCAAAAATTTGCTTTAATATCTTCTCAATTTTATCATCATCAATTTTTCCAGAGCCCTGACCATTTTTTTCAATTATAGTGTTTATTGGCTCTTGGTTTTGCCAAAATGACTCATGGCATTTTAAGGTATTCTCAATTAAAAGCGGAATATCTAAAAAGGAAATTTTTTCATTTAAAAACAATTCAACAGCTACTTCATTGGCACTATTTAAGATAATGCACGCTTCTTGTCCAAATTTCATAGCGTGTAAAGCTAAGTCGAGGCAGGGAAAAGATTGGGTATCGGGTTCAGAAAAAGAAAGTTCGCCCATGTTCATTAGATTAAGTTCTGGCACATCTACGTCTAAACAAAAGGGCCAAAGCAAACAATGACCAATGGGCATACGCATATTTGGAGTGCCTAAATGTGCCATTAAAGAATTATCTTTAAATTCTACAAGTGAATGTACTATAGACTGTGGATGTATAGTTACACCCAACTTATTAGCATTAAGTCCATATAAGTGTTTAGCCTCAATCACCTCAAGCCCTTTATTCATCAAAGTTGCCGAATCAATGCTAATTTTAGCCCCCATGCTCCAATTTGGATGCGCAAGTGCTTGTTCTTTAGTAACAAATTGTAATTCATAACGAGTTTGACCTCGAAAAGGACCGCCTGAAGCTGTTAAAATTAGTTTTTTAATGTCGTCTGCATTGCGAGAGCAGAGCATTTGAAATAAGGCATTATGTTCAGAATCAATAGGCAAAATTACAGCTTTAGTTATGGCACAAATTTGACGCAACAAAGACCCAGCCAATACTAACGATTCTTTATTGGCAAGCCCAATAACTTTTCCGGCTAATGCGGCAGCTATGGTTGCTCTAAGACCGGCGGCTCCTACTTGTGCAGAAAGCACAGTATTAGCATGCTCAAGACTTGCTAAATACGTATATCCCTTTTGCCCAAGCACAATTTCGGGATTATAACCCTTACGCCCTAAAGGACGTAATAACTTACACAATAAATCAGCACCGGCTTGATCATACACAGCTAGGTATTGAGGTCGAAAAATAGCAGCTTGCTCAGCTAATCTTTGCACATTAAAAGCAGCAGCCAACCCTATAACTTCAAAAAAATGGGGCTGACTTTGAATAACCTTAAGAGCATTGACGCCAATAGAACCTGTACTGCCTAGTAAAACAATTTTTCGTTGATTTTCAACCCAATGCAAGCTTGGCGGTGAAGAAATATAATTTATGGAACCATTTTGTGATGGCCAAGGATATTGCATATTTTTCCTTATATTTAATAAACCAGTTTGGAGTTTAAAAAAATTCAAACCATTGATCTATCACAGCAAAAGCAGGTATAGCAAAAAGAACACTGTCAATTCTATCTAAAAAACCACCATGTCCAGGCAATAATCTTCCTGAATCTTTGACGTTTACTGTCCTTTTTAAAGATGACTCAAACAGATCGCCTAATTGTGCAAAAGCATTGATTATTACTCCAAGCAAGGCAAAATGCCACCAAGGTGCTTTCCCTAAGTAACACCCAAGAACTATAGAAGAAATCACACAACCACACAGCGACCCCATTGACCCTTCAGAACTTTTATTTGGACTGACCCTTGGCCATAATTTGTGCCGCCCATAGCGAACACCCACAATATAGGCACAAGTATCTGAAATAATAACAAGGCATAATATGAATAAAAGTTTTTGTGAGGTTAAGTAAGTTGTTGGCAAGAGTAAAAGAGGAACATAGGCAAGACCCATCATAAAAATGCTTCCGGGCACAAAGTCATCGTTTTCTTCAACTACATCTAGCCTAAATAAAAAACTCAGAGCCGAAAGCACAAAACCAGCACCTAAAAAAACAAGAGCATCTTGCGTTCGCTCCATAAAAGTCAAAATAAGCATGCCCCAACCAAGGGCTATACCACAAATTCGTGAATGTATGCGCCCTCTCCTTCCCCAAAAAAAGGAATAAAACTCCCATAAAGCTCCGGCGCAAACAGTTAATACCACGGCTAGTAAAAAGAAACCTCGATAGTACAAAGCTATGGCTACGATTAAGCCAAATGTACATCCAGTAAAAAGTCGTGTCCAGCTGTAAAGTTTAGTTTTCACAAAGTTTGCTCCTGAGTTTTTCCAAAACGTCTTTTACGCATTGCGTAGCTTTGCAAAGCAGCATATAACTCTTTTTTATCAAAATCCGGCCATAAAGCTTGAGAAAAGTAAAATTCACTATAAGCACATTGAAAAAGTAAATAATTACTTATTCGCACCTCACCGCTTGTGCGAATAACCAAATCAGGGTCTGGCATAGCTTTTGTATACAACCTTGCCTTAAAAGCACCCTCGTCAATATCATGTGCAGGCACTTGGTCAATAACTAATTGCCTTGCGGCACGCAAGATTTCCTGCCGCCCTCCATAATTAAGAGCAAGGCTTAAAGTCATTTGCGTAGGTTTTTCCTCTGTTCCTTGGGTGCGCTTAATAGCATGATTTAAAGCTTTTCGAGCCAAAAAGGGTAGTTCATCAATTTCTCCCAATATTTGCAGAGCAATAGAATTTTCCACCATGCTTGGTACTTCTTCCTTTAAAAAATCAACCAGCAAGGAAAAAAGAAAACTAACTTCTTCCTTGGGACGATTCCAATTTTCATGAGAAAAAGTATACAAAGTAAGATATGAAATGTTAAGCTTGCGACACTCAGTCACTACTTCTCGCACAGCTCTCGCACCGGCTTTATGACCATTTGTGCGTTCTAGCCCTTGAGCTTGAGCCCAACGTCCATTTCCATCCATAATAATGGCAAGATGCGAGGGTAGTTTTTCAAACATAGAGAAAACCTTTAAGTATCATATTAATATTTAAACAATAAAAAGGACAGCAATATTAAAAAAACGCTGTTTATTATTTTTTCTGGGGAAAATTTTTTGCGAACAAAAAGTTTTCCCCAGACCACTTTGCTCTCGATTTGCCTAAGACTTAAAGACTAGTCTAACGCAAGCGACTTCGTCGTCCGTTGGTCGACCTTTCAAAAAAATTTCTTTGAAATTATCTAAGTGTAAAAACGAGTCTGACGAAGTAGACTGCACGTTTTCAAAAGCCTGTTAGAACATAAAAAATATTTTTAAGCAAATCTTAAAAATGGTTACAATATGCAGAGCAAAAAGAAAATACCTTTAAATATTGATGGTGCTTGAGTTAAATATCCATAATTTCCTTTTCTTTGGTCTGGCATTTTTTATCTGTTTCAGCAACATATTTATCTGTTAGTTTTTGAACTTCATCAGTTGCTTTTTTTAATTCATCTTCAGAAATCGTCTTTTCTTTTTCAAGCTTTTTAAGCTGCTCGTTTGCATCACGACGCACATTACGCACAGCAATTTTTGCATCTTCACTATATTTACGAGAGACTTTAACTAAATCTTTACGGCGTTCTTCAGTTAAAGCAGGAATAGTAATGCGAATTATTTTTCCATCATTAATTGGAGTCAAGCCAAGGTCAGATTTTAAAATGGCTTTTTCTATAGCTCCAAAGCCACCCTTATCCCAAGGTTGAATAGTTATGGTGCGACTATCAGGCACAGAAACAGAGGCCATTTGATTTACAGGCGTTGGAGTGCCATAATAGTCAGCCTTAATGTCATCCACAAGACTTGCACTGGCTCGACCTGTACGCAACTTTGAAAAATCTTTATCCATCGAAGAAACAGCTTTTTCCATTCTTTCTTCTGTTTCCAATAATATAGTATCTTTAGGCATAATATCCTCCATCAATGAATTTTAATTACAAACAATTGTGCCTACAGCTTGACCGCAAACAATGCGTTGAATATCTCCGCCAAACATTTTACAAACTAAAATAGGCACATTATTATCTTGAGCAAGTGCTAAAGCTGTAGCATCCATTACTCCAAGATGCTTACTTAAGGCTTCATCGTAACTAACAGTTGTATATTT
>CAYJDL010000001.1:10678-19395 GCA_964368885.1 uncultured Desulfovibrionaceae bacterium
CTTCATGGGATCTTTATCATACACTCCATCAACCTTAGTCGCCTTAATTATGGCATCGCATTGTAGTTCCATTCCTCGTAAGGCATCAGCTGTGTCAGTTGTAAAATAAGGGTTACCTGTTCCAGCTGCGCAAATGACTACTCGTTTTTTTTCAAGATGACGCAAAGCTCGACGCCTAATATATGGTTCGCAAACTTCTTGCATAGTGATAGCTGAAAGAACTCTCGTAGGAAAACCTTGTTTTTCCAATACATCTTGAACCGCCAAGGCGTTTAAGACCGTTGCCAACATGCCCATATAGTCAGCAGAGGATCGTTCCATTCCCTTAGCTGATGAAGAAATACCACGAAAAATATTTCCTCCACCAATCACTAGCGCAACCTCCAACCCAAGAGTTACTAATGCACCAATTTCTTCGCAAACCTTAGACACTGTTTCTGGCAAGATTCCGGTTTTCTGTTCTCCAGCTAAAGCCTCGCCGCTTAGTTTAAGCAACGCACGTTTATATTTAAGGGTGCTCACAGCTAACCTTCCTTTGTTTGCAAACAATCATGTAAGTATAAAACAGATTGCTTCATTGCATAAATTCTATCAACACGGACAGTTAGCGCATAAAACACATGCTAACCTTTAGTAAAACCATATTAATAAAAAATACATAGCAAATTTACAGTCCTTTGTCACTAACAGACTTTAAGCAGAAATTATTTAATACCAGCAAAAACCCTATATAATTCATTCATCGAATCATATAGGGTTATATAATATCTTACAACAAAAGCTGTATTTTTTTTAACAAACTGTTGACTACTCTTTCACATAAGGTCCACTAAAAGAGACATTTTCCGGACATCCCATGTCCTTATTGCTACCAACATAGGCAATATAGGCGGCCTTTGGAGTGAAAAGAACATAAAAGTCATTTGCACTTTCATTTGAAATTTGCACCCAGCCCCTATTCAAAGCACCTATCCCTTTAAAAGAGCAGCTTTGCCCTTCGGCATTACGAGCACTACCATAAACTGTCACTGTATTATCTTGCACTGAAGCAGAAAAAAGTGAAAATTCATTTTCATAAGTTGATGACGGAGGAACTACAGCTGCAATTCGAATAAGAATACGCATTCTTTCAACAGTTGCTTTAATATGAGCTTGTTCAAGAGGCATAGTTTTAGCCAACTGTGACACTTCCATATCCCGCTCACCGTTAACCCAACGTTCTTGCCACTGGGACAATCTTTTATGCTGTTCAGGTGTAATACGTGTTTCTAACAAATCAATGGTAGATTGCAATAAAGTAGTAGCCAATATATATTTTGGATTTTGTTTAAGTTTTTCCATTAGTGAACTATCACCAGCTTCATAATTCGCTAATGTTGCAGAAACATTAGGCTCAGCTTGTATGACGAGATTCATATTTAACACTAAAAAAGCTATAAAGGTTATAAATAAAAAAAACTTGCCAACTTTCATACACCCCCCTTACATCATTACCTATATAAACAAAACCATGACTCAAAAAAGTTTCTTAAGCGTCTTTTTTCTAACTTTTACTAATACCAACTTTAGCTGGTCGCAAAAGTCTACCTTTAAGCTTGTACCCTCTTTGCATTATTGATGAAACACAGTTTTCATTCATATCAGGACGCACTTCAAAGGTAATGCCCTCATGCCATTGAGGATCAAACACTTCTCCAACCTCACCAACAGGTTCAAGTCCATGATTTTTCACTGCTTCTAACATAATTTTGCGTGTCATTTCAACACCCATTAGCAAATCTTTACAGGCTTCATTTTTACTTCCGTATTGTAAAGCCAAGTCCAAATTATCTAAAGTTGGAAGCAAGCTAGCCAAAACTTTTTCCGCAGCATAGGTAAGCTGTTCTTCATGTTCACGAGCTAGACGTTTTTTATAATTTTCCATTTCAGCCAAAGCTCTTAAGTGAGCGTCGTAAGCCTCTTGCGCTTCGTCCTTAACAGGCACTTCTTTTTTAGCAGTTACTTCATTCAATATATTAACTGTATCAAGTGGCATTTCATCAAAAGCGTCAGGATCAAGAGGGATAATGCACTCATCTTGACCGTTTTCTGTTTCATCTTGCTCAAAGTAGTCCTTAGGGGGATTTTTATATACATCATGTGGATTTTTAGGTGACATTTAAAACTCCTTTTGTTAGTGCATTTTTAAGTAAACCTTGATTAACTGTCAAGAGTTTCTAATTAGTTTTTTAGCACGCTGTTAAATTATACACTTAGAAAGGCTAGACAAAACTTTAAAGACCATGTATAAGAACGAAACCTTAACAATATTACTATAACTTGATATGCAGATACTAACAAAAACAAATGACATTTCGAATCTTTGCGACCAATGGAAAGCTCAGAATTTAAAGATTGCATTGGTACCAACCATGGGTTTTCACCATGAAGGCCATGCGGCTCTTATGCGCCATGCTCGCACTATTGCAGATAAGGTAGTAGTTAGCCTTTTTGTAAATCCTACCCAATTTGCTCCAGGCGAAGATTTTGAATCATATCCACGAAACTTAGAAAATGACGCTCGCATTGCACAAGAAAGTGGCGTAGACGTACTTTTTGCACCTACGGTACAGTCTATGTATTCTCAAGAGCATAGCACGACTATTAGCTTACCAAAGCTCTCAACGGTTTTATGCGGTATGGCAAGACCAACACACTTTCAAGGTGTTTGCACCGTAGTTCTTAAGTTATTTATGATAACTCGAGCAAATATAAGTGTTTTTGGACAAAAAGATTGGCAACAACTAACAATCATCAGGCAAATGGTTGAAGATTTAAATATTCCCATTTCAATTATTGGGCATCCCATCGTTCGAGAAAGTGATGGTCTTGCCTTAAGTTCTCGCAATGTATACTTAAATCAGGAAGAAAGGGTTCAGGCACCTGAAATCTATAAAGGCTTAAGCTTTGCCAAAGAAATGGTAGCTCAAGGTGAAACCAGTGCAGCTTTGCTTACGCAAATGCTTTTATCTCGTTGGGCTCATAAACTTACATTAGGTCGTTTAGATTATCTTACCATTGTGCATGCAGCAAACCTTTGTCCTGTTGAAGTAGTTGGTGAAAATACGCTTATGGCTTGTGCGGTGCGCATGGGCAAAGCTAGACTTCTTGACAATATTCTTCTTTAAATGGAGCTATAATGAACTTTCCAAAAGGTAAATATCTTTTTACTTCCGAATCTGTGACAGAAGGTCATCCAGATAAGGTTGCTGACCAAATTTCAGATGCAATTTTAGACACTTTACTTGCTCAAGACGCAGACTCAAGAGTAGCTTGCGAAACCTTGGTAACTACCGGTATGGCTGTTGTTGCTGGCGAAATTACAACTAAAGGCTATGCCGATTTTGCTCAAGTTGTACGTGAAACCATAAAAGAAATAGGTTATACTAGTTCAGATATGGGTTTTGACTGGCAGACTTGCGCTGTTCTTTCCTCAATAGATAAACAATCTCCTGACATAGCCCAAGGTGTTGACCGAACTGCTCCTGAAGACCAAGGTGCTGGCGATCAAGGTATGATGTTTGGTTTTGCCTGCAAAGAAACTGCTACACTAATGCCTGCTCCGATTTATTGGGCCCACCAGCTTTCACAGCAATTAACAAGAGTACGCAAAGCTGGCATTGTAGATTTTTTGCGCCCTGACGGTAAAACCCAAGTTTCTTTTGTGTATGAAGATGGTAAACCTGTTAACATCAGCAACGTTGTAGTATCCACTCAACATGCTGATGGTGTAACTCAATCTGATATCAATGATGCTGTATTAACTCATGTAATTCGTCCTGTACTTGAACCTTCAGGCTTGTTTATAGAAAAAGATTGCGAAATTTTCATAAACACTACCGGACGCTTTGTTGTTGGTGGTCCTATGGGGGATTGCGGACTTACTGGGCGTAAGATTATTAACGACACCTATGGCGGCGCCGGTCATCATGGTGGCGGTGCCTTTTCTGGTAAAGATCCTTCAATAGTCGATCGTTCCGGAGCTTATATGGGTCGCTATATAGCTAAAAACGTAGTTGCTGCCGGACTTGCAGAACGCTGCGAAGTACAAATTGCCTATTGCATTGGAGTTGCAGAGCCGGTATCGGTCTTAGTTTCATCACTTGGAAGTAGTGATTTTACTGATGAAATGCTTACTAAGGCCGTGCGTGAGGTCTTTGACTTACGTCCTTACTTTATCACAAAAAGGCTTGATTTACGCCGTCCAATTTATAAAAAAACATCTTGTTATGGACATTTTGGTAGAGAATTAGAAGAGTTTACATGGGAAAAAGCGGACGCTTGTGTTGATTTGCAAACTGCCATCAAAGCTTAGATAGTGTCGTCAAATGCGACTTTTTGACTTTATCTTCGTCAGATTTCACGAGCTTTTTCGGTCATGTATATCTGCATACACTCCCTCAAAGCTCGTTTATCTTCCTTGATAAATTACAAAAATTCGCAATTTGACGACACCATCTAAGTAAACACTGATTTATTCTTTTTTTCTGAGGGAAACTTTTTATGAACAAAAAGTTTTTCCGCCCGCAAGATAATAGGCTTCTCAAAAAACTTTTAATATATTACTTGTCAAATTTACTTTTTGAAGTAGCATCTTTCAACCATTCAACCATCTTAGTATAGCCAACTTCTTTAGCAACATCTAAAGCTGTTTGACCTTTTACATTTTTAATATTTAAATCTGCTCCACGATCCATAATTACTCCAGCTGTAAATTCATATTTAAGTCTAATTGCAATCATTAATGGAGTATCTCCACTTTGATCTTGGTCATTAAGACTTAATCCATTCTCCTGAAGGAAATCTATAACCCATTGACGATTATATGACGCTGCTAAGTGCATAGCCGTGGCTTTATGTTTATCTTTAGCAAAAATATCAGCTTTGTTTTCATGCAATATTTTTACGGATTTAAGCATGCCACGAATAGCTGCACGCATTAAAGCAGTTTCTCCATGAATATCAGTTGCATTAATATCTGCTCCATAGGAAATAAGCAACTTAAGGCTATGATACATGCCATTTGCCGCAGCTAAAATTAAGGCATTATCACCTTTTTTATTCTTAAGCTCTACATTTGGCTTAAGAGAAAGCAGATACTTTAAAAAAGGAAAATCACCATTTTTCACTGCCAATATGACTGCTGTGTCATCATCCCCATTAACACTATTAATATCAGCACCATTTTCCATTAAAATTTTCACAGCTTGCTCATCGCTAAGTGCGGCACTGCGAGTTATGGGAGTCCATCCATCTTCACCTCTAAGGTTAACGTTCGCTTTATGAGCAATAAGAGCTTTCATTGCCTCAATGGCTCGGCTTTCAATGGCCATAAATAGTGCTGAATCTCCATTGTTATCAAGGGCATTTACATCAACACCATTTGCAAGCAAAAATTTGGCAACCTCAGTATGCCCATTATGAACTGCACTCATAAGAACAGTCCAGCCCCTATTGTCTTTCTTATGTACATTTGCCTTATGCGCTATGAGCATTTTTACACTTTCAAGGTTACCCTGTGAACTTGCCACTTCTAATGCTGCATCATCATTTACATTAGTGATATTAACATCGGCATTATTTTCAAGTAAAAATTTTACCATTTTATTTTGCCCGCTTACAATTGCAAACATTAATGGAGTATATTCTGAGGATGACTTTAAATCGTTAATATTAGCTTTATTGGCTAATAAAACCCTTACCACATCAATATGCCCCTTATAACTGGCAATTGTAATAGGAGTCATACCAAACTCTTCGTCTCTCAAATCCATATTAGCATTACTTGATAATAAAAACTTAACAAGCTCAGCATGTCCTTCTTTGGCGGCTATAAATAATGGTGTTCTATTTTCAGAGTCTTTACTGTTAACCATTACACCGGTTATTAAAAAATCCTGAACTTTTTTGACATCTCCTTGCTTAGCTGCTTCAAATATATCACTAGCAAAGGAATTTGGTGCAAAAAAAGTCAATAAACAGCATACCATAATAAGTATTTTACGATACATGGAAAAAATCTCCGTATGATTTATTATAAAACTAGATAATGATGTAAAATTATAGCAATTTATAAAAATATGCATCTGACTTGTATAACATTATAAGCAAAGCTATTCTTAGCCTATTTCATCTATCAGCCTTTTTGCAGGGGAAAAATATGAAAATACTCCGTAACCGAGACCAAGCATCATCCCAGCTCCTATAAGCACTACACTACCTACAAACCATACACTTAAGAAAAGACCTATGCCAAGCATTATAAGCAATGCTATTCCTAATTTTTTATTGGACTTGAGCACTACCTCTTTCGTTTTTCTCTTTAATCTCAATAGACCAAAATTTCTTCCTATTGCAATAATACAAATGGCAATTGCCACATTTAGCAAAACAATAAAGATTGTTAAAATGAAGAAGCCATACGAGTTACCACCTATGTCATCTTGTGTAGTAGTAGGTTGCTTATTGTGCTCAGCACTATGTTCTTTTACAGTAACATTCAATTCCTGTGCGGGTGCATCTGCTACGTAACAAACTCCAGAAAGGGTGAAAAATGTTATAATTATCAATAGTAAACTAAAAAAAATTTTCATACTACTTTCCTTAGCTAAATAGTTTTTTCAAATTCCTAATAGCGAAAAGGCATGTTTTGCAATATGTTTAGTAGTTTGCAAACATTTCCTTTATTTCTTTTATAGTCGATTTTTTCGATAAATCCACAGCAGTTTGTCCGTTTCCATCCTTAATATATACATCTGCACCATGAAGTAATAGCTTTGTTGCAATTTTTGCGTGCCCATTTTGCACAGCGTACATTAAAGGAGTTTTACCAAAAACATTTTGAACATTTAGATCAGCCCCATATTCTTGCAAGAGAGAAACTGCGCTATAATGTCCTGCCAAAACTGCTCCAATTAAAGCAGTATCTCCTGTACTCTCCTTGGCATTTACCTCTAGTTCTTGGTCTAGTAAAAAGACCATGGCATCATATTTATCTTGCTGTGCTGCATGAAATAAGGCATCCCATTTAAGTTTGGCATTTTTGGAAATAAGGAATTTCATCATCTCGACATTATCATTAAAAGCTGCATAAGCCAAAGGGGACTTGCTTACCCCTAAATTAACGTCGGCTTTATAATCTAGCAAAATTTTTACAGCGTCCATATTATTTGAATCTATGGCAGCTATCAAAGCTGTGTAGGGATCTTCAGGATCGAAAAATTTATTAACGTCTGCACCTTCATCGAGCAATGTTTTAAGAAGCTTCATGTCCTTGTTATGAATTGCATCTAGCAAAGTTGCACCATAAGTTGGCGTTAAGCCTATTGATAGTAAGCAAATCATTGTCAATATAATTTTTTTAAACATATATTTTACCTTTATTATAATATTTAAATGGATAGCAAAAAGAAACTATTCTCAACGCTATCCATTTAAGACACTAAACTATTATACTATTTTATACTTAAAACTTGATCTTCTCTTTGACACTCACCGTCATGTTCATTATAAAATTGAACAGTTTTATAAGTAATGGTTGCAGAAGAACCTTTGTGATTTAAGTATTTTTTTCTATCGCCATAACTAACTTGAAAAGAAACTTTTCGCCCATGCTTATCACGAATGGAAATAAAGGACATATTATGTTCCTCATAGTACCTATAATCAGTTCCGTGAATCGATAGCCTACCGGATATATCTTTGTCTGGGCAATTATTAGCGTAAGCATTTGAAAAAGATAAAACCAATAGCATAATTAACAAAATAAGCTTTTTCATGAAACACCATCCTTTTTTAAAGATTTAAGATATTTAATTGCCAGCTGTCTTTAGCATTGTAGCAATTAATTGATGCCCTCTCTTATTTGCCCAATCTAAAGCAGTATTACCTTTATTGTCTTTGACAGTTAAATCAGCATTGTTATCAAGAAGAATTTTAACAACTTCAATATGACCATTATAAGCACCATACATTAAAGCGGTGACCCCATCATTGTCCTTTGCATTTATATCTGCCTTATTTTTTAGCAAAATAGGCAAAAGTTTATGTCTGCCCTTTTGAGCTGCAATCATTAAAGCATTCATACCGTCCTTAGCTTTAATGTTTATATCTGACTTACTTTTTATTAAAAGCTCTAATACATCTAAACGACCGTAATCAGCTGCAAACATAAGAGCAGTCCAACCTTTGGCATCTTGCTCATTAATATTTGCCTTATGTTTAAGTAACAATTCTATTGAGTTGATACTGTCATGAATACTAGATAACATAAGTGCCGTAAGGCCATCGTTGCTTTTAGTATTAACATCATCACCGTGCTTAAGTAATGTCTTTAGAATTTCAAATTGCCTACCTTCTGCTGCCAGTAAAAATGCAGTAAACCCTTTATGATTTCTTATGCTTATGTCAGCATTATGACTGAGCAAAAACTCTAAAGCTTTTACTTCTCCTCTACTAGCAGCGACCATAAGGGCAGTAAGGTTATTTTTGGCTTTTGCATTAACGTCTACTTTGTTTGCAAGCAAAGTGTTCATTACATTTATATGCCCATGCTTTGTGGCATGGGTAAGCAATGGCCATCCCTGATTATCTACAGCATTAATATTTGCTCCATTTTTAAGCAGTAACTGCATTATATCATTATAACCATTTAATGCACTAAACATAAGAGCATTGCG
>CAYJDL010000001.1:19405-23668 GCA_964368885.1 uncultured Desulfovibrionaceae bacterium
GCGTCCGTCTTCATCTTTTGTTTCCATTTGAGCTTTATGTGCAATCAATATTTTAACAACATCGCTATGACCTGAGGCTGTGGCATATTGTAAGGCAGTAGATAAGTCATTGCTTGTTGCTTGTATGTTAACATCATTTTTAAGCAACAACTTTACAATATCACTATGCCCAAAGGAAGAAGCAAACATAAGGGCATTTCTACCATCGCTAGTCTTAGCATTAAGGTCTAAAGTTGGATCAGAAGCAATTAAGGTTTTGAGCACATTTATATGTCCATTCATAATTGCAAATATTGACGCAGTCCAACCGCTGCCATCTTTTGCCTTTGGGTTTGCCTTATATTTTAACAATATTTTTACGATTTCATTATTTCCTTGTGAAGCCGCATGCATCAAGGGAGTAAAGTCAACCTTATCGGTGATATTGCTATCTGCGCCTTCCTTTAGTAATTTAGTTACCTGCTTTACATCACTATTTTCAATTGCTTCAAATAAGCTTTGAGCTAAGCCTACTTGCGCACAAAAAATAAACATGCTAACAATTAGAATAATAAACTTTATGCGCATAAAATAATTACCCTTTAAGATTTAAAATCTTTACTCATCGCCTACGGTATCTGAGTGAGCAAAGTAAAACGCACTTCCCATGTAGGGTGTTACTAATGTAAAGGCATTAACGGGAGCTAGTTCTTTAAATGCAAGCTCTTTTCCGCCATTCATGGTGTAATATACTTCTTCCACCTTAAGGTTTTCTGTAATAGTTTGATATAGGCTATCCATCATAAACCAGCGCATACTATCAACATCGAAAAAGTGAAAATCTTTTTTTTGTACACGATCATCTAAGTTGGCAATTAAGGTGGATTTAGGTGACCAGTCGACAGTAATTTTATTATCACCCATAGTTACACTTTGAATAGTAAAATCAAGTCCGGACCATTTTGAAAGAGCATTGGCTAAGGAATTAACAGAAACTTCATCTAAGTCTACTTTTTTGACCTTAATTAAGCCCGGAATGCTTGTATCTGGGTTTCCACTGGAAAAATTAGCATAAAGAGTAACTTCTTTAGCCAAAGCAGTAGTGTTTTGCATAAAGACGCTTAAGAAAGACAATGCTACCATTAAAACAGTTGTTAAAATGCTTTTTTGCATACAACTTCTCCCAGTTAAAGTGTTATTTCCACACATTAAAAATCATACCTAGGACAAGGTAAAATGGCAAGTGCAATGTTAGAGACGTGCTGACTATTTATTTTTTTCCTCACTAGTGAGCAATATCCTTCATACTTAAATTGATTCGACCACGTTTTATATCCACTCCGGTAACCTTTACTCTTACTTTCTGTCCTGTGCTAACTACAGTATGGGGATTACTGACAAACGTGTTGGAGAGTTGGCTAATGTGTACAAGTCCGTCCCTATGTACGCCTATATCCACAAATGCGCCAAATTGAGTAACATTTGTTACAATTCCCCTAAGCTCTAAACCTTCTCTAAGGTGTTCGATTGATGTTATATCTTGAGCAAAAGAGAAATGTTCAAAAGTCGGGCGTGGATCAAGTCCGGGTTTTTCAAGTTCGTTCATAATATCTCGGAGAGTAAAAAGACCAACATCATTACTTTCATAATTATGAATATCAATTCTACCTCTGGCTTTTGCATCATTTAAAACTTCATCTACCGAACAATTAATGTCTTTTGCCATTCGCTTTACTAAGCTATAACTTTCAGGATGTACGGCACTGCCATCAAGTGGCTCTTTTCCGTGGGGAATACGCAAAAATCCGGCGCACAATTCAAAAGCCTTAGGTCCAAGACGAGGTACTTTTAATAAATCCTTACGAGTCGCAAAAGCACCATTTTCCTTACGCCATAAAATAATATTTTTTGCTAAATTAGCTCCAATTCCGGATACATAGCTTAAAAGTTCACCACTGGCAGTATTTAAATTTACTCCCACAGCATTTACACATGAGGCTACCACTTCTTCCAAGGCTTTTTGCAAAGCTGCCTGATTGACATCATGTTGATATTGACCAACACCCAAAGAAGCCGGATTGACCTTTACTAACTCTGCTAAGGGATCCATCAGCCTGCGACCTATGGAGACAGCACCACGAACCGTAATGTCATAATCGCCAAATTCTTCTCTGGCAACTTCAGAAGCAGAATATACCGATGCACCTCGTTCATCTACTAAAATAATAGCAATTTTTTCTGATAGGTTAAGTTTTTTTACAAAAGTTTCCGTTTCCCTTCCGGCTGTACCATTACCTACAGCAATGGCTTCAATGTCATAATCCTTGCATAATTTTCGTAAAATGTCCCCTGCTTTTTGCCCTTGTTCAGCACTCGTAAGAGGAAAAATAACATCATGGTGCAAAAGGTTTCCATAGGCATCAAGACAAACAAGTTTAGTTCCTGTGCGCCAACCTGGGTCAAGGGCAAGAATTGGTTTCGGACCTAAGGGCGAAGCAAGAAGCAGTTTACGCAAATTTGCGCTAAATACTGAAATAGCCTCTTTCTCTGCTCTTTCTTTTAAAGCAGTGCGATATTCATTTTCAAGAGAGGGAGCAAGCAATCTTTGCCAAGCGTCTTTAATTGCAAGTGCAACCTCTTCCGTTCCGGCATGACTACCTGCTTTAAACCATAATTTCTCTAAAAGATCCAAAGCCTGAGCAGCATCAGGACGTACACTAACCGATAGTAAATTTTCTCTTTCGCCTCGTAAAACAGCTAAAAGCCTATGAGCTGGCATTGATGCAGCTTGCTCTTGTCGTTCAAAATAATCTTGATAAGTTGAGGCTTCCTCTTCCTTGCCCTTGCTTACCTTAGAGTTTAAAATAGCTTTGCGCACAAAAAGATTGCGTAAAGATTTACGACTGTTCATATCTTCTGATATTTGCTCAGCTATAATGTCTCTAGCTCCGGCCAAAGCACTTTCAATATCTGGTACATTTAAGACCGCATCATCATTAATATTGATAAAACCCTTTGCATAGTTATGTAAGTCGCTTTCATTTTTGTAATTCATATCTTGCTTAAGAATGGCTTCTGCAAGAGGTGCCAATCCTCGCTGTTTAGCTTTAGATGCTCTTGTAGTTCGCTTAGGTCGATAGGGCAGGTATATATCTTCAAGCAGACTAAGACATGTAGCCTTTAAGATGGCTTGCTCTAAGTCTGGGGTTAGCTGCTCACGTTCATTTAAAGAGCCAAGTATGGAATCTCGCCTAGCGTCAAGGGCACGCATTTTCTCAAGACAATCACGAATTGCACCAAGTTCAAGTTCATCAAGTCCACCGGTTACTTCTTTTCTATACCGTGCCATAAAGGGAATAGTTGCACCTTCATCCAACAAAGCTATGGTTTGATCCATAAACTGTTCCGGAAAAGACAATTCTTGAGCAATACGATTAGAAAGATTTAAAGACATAAAAACCTCAACGATTAAATTTTTTAGCAAAAAATACTATAATATTATGAATATAGCATTATGAGCAGTATTGTCAACTGTGAATAACATTTAAACAATACGATAGTTATTGAACTGTTGACAAATTAATTCAATTTTAATAGAACGAACAGAGAGTGAAAACATTAAATATTACTAGGCAGTGTTGTCAAGCTATTGGATGACGACACTATCTAAGTAACACTAACTAAAAAATTTGGGAGAAAAATATGCCGAAAAGATTATTACAAATTTTAATTCCAGGCTTAATGATTTTAGGAATATTTGCTCTATGGTATTTGGAGCAAAGTGATAGTAAAAAGAATACCAGTTCAGATAATTTAATTAATCAGGTTTATGCCTTAGAAGAATCTAAGCTTGATCTTATTGCCTTAAAAAAAGAAAAAGTTCCTATCATAATAGATTTTGGCGCAGATTCTTGCATTCCATGTAAAGAAATGGCACCAGTTTTGGTAAAACTTAATCAAGAGATGCAAAATAAGGCATTAATAAAATTTGTAGACGTTTGGAAAAATCCTGAGGCAACCGAAGGATTGCCTGTGCAAGTTATTCCAACTCAATTGATTTTTAATGCTGACGGTAGTCCTTATGTACCAAAAGATTCAAAAAATATGAAATTTCTTATGTATGATAATAAGGATAATAATGAACATATTTTCACCGTTCATCAAGGTGGTTTAAATGAAACGCAAATGCGGCATATTTTAAAAGAATTGGGTGTATAATGGATTTACTGTTAACTGAACTGTCTGCATTATTACAGAACAAGACTTGGCTTGCACCATTTATAG
>CAYJDL010000001.1:23678-37356 GCA_964368885.1 uncultured Desulfovibrionaceae bacterium
CATATTAACTTCTGTTACACCTTGCTCTTTGGCAAGTGTGCCTCTAATTGTGGGATATGTAGGAGGAACGCAAAGTGGCACTCAAGCCAATAACACGCAAAGAGCATTGTTATTATCAGTTGTTTTTGCACTTGGTAGTGCTCTAACTTTTACTGCTTTTGGAGTTTTGGCTTCTTTAGCTGGGGAGCTTATGGGCAATGCTTTTAGTTGGTGGTATTTTGCACTTGGAACACTTATGATGCTTATGGTATTACAAATGTTAGGAATATACCAATTTATACCATCTAGTCATTTACTTGGTCGAAGCAATAAGAAAGGTGTTTTAGGCGCATTTGTTGCCGGTATTTTGGGAGGAATTTTTTCATCCCCTTGCTCTACCCCTGTGCTTATTGCACTTATAGCTCTTGTAGCAGGGCAGGGTAATTTAGTTTTTGGAATATTACTTTTTTTGCTCTATTCATTAGGGCATGGAATTTTGGCAGTAGTTGCAGGAACTTCAGTTGGTTTTGTACAAAAAATATCACAAAGTGAAAAATATTCTAAACTTAGTAAGTGCTTGACTTTTTTCTTAGCTATAGTTCTTTTGATGATAGGGTTTTATATGTTTCATTTAGGCTTTAAATTTTAATGATTTGTGGCAATTGCCTTAGCTCAGCACGGAAATCTACTTTAAAGGGTCATCTGTGCAATTAAAAAAGGCATGGATTGCTTCGTCTCAGGCTCCTCGCATTGACTTTGTGTCCTACCGCTAGTCACTGCGAGGCAATGCCGCACCTCTATCTAATTTAAAAAAAGGATGACGATCTTATCTAAGTCAAATCAGCTTTTTTAATATAATACGAGCCAACAACTCCACACCTCTTAGCAAGGCTTGTTCATCAAAGTCAAAAGATTTAGTATGATGCCCACCCTTTCCGTCAATACCAAGCTGTATATAGCTTCCACAACCATTATTATTTTGCACTTCCTTTAAAAACCAAGTGAAGTCCTCTGAAGCTAAAAACTCTCCACTTTCCAAAATATAATTAAAATAAGGCATGGTTTGAGCAATCTGCTTAATTTCTTTAGCTAAGCTAATATCTGAAAAACCATCTATGCACTTGCTTATTAATTGAAATGTCAAAGAGCATTGCCACATAGTAGCTGCTCCATGACAGACTTGTTCAGCCCAACTAGCAAGCCAATCGTTAATTTCTGCCGTAATTCCTCTTGTTTCACCTACGAGCTTAGCAGTAGCAGGTATTACATTTGGAGAGCCATTACAATACAATTCACCGACATTTATACGGCTTTGCCCATGCCCATGACGTGGTAAAGCATGTAAACCTTGGACTGCAGTAGCTGCTGCCAATAAAGCATTTCGCCCCTCATGCGGTGCTAAAGCAGAATGAGCGCTTTTTCCATGAAAGTTCACTTCAAATACTGTATTGACCATAAAATGAGTGGTAGAACATATAAGCTGATCAGCTTGCATTGCCTGAACACCTAAATGCAAACCGTATATTTCTTGCACACCTTGCATAACATTTGCGTCAAGCATGGCTCTGGCACCTTGACCAATTTCTTCAGCAGGTTGAAAAATAAGCCTAATGCTTGGCATATCAGGTACTGTTTCTAATTTTGCACGCAGTGCATGCAAGACTAATCCAAGCCCAATTCCAATGGCTGCATGACCATCATGCCCACATGCATGCATAACTCCCTTATGCTCAGAAACAAAGCAATGCTGTGCTGGTGCATGAGTGTTTGAAAATTCTTCTTGAACTTCTGTAGCATCAATATCAAAGCGAAAAGCTATAAATTTGTTTATTTTCTTTTGTTCATTAATATCACTGCAAGGCGCACTAAAATGCATATCCACCCACAAACCTGTAAGGCTATGCCCCATAAGCTCCATATGCTGTGGGCTTGCCCCTTGCAACAAAGCTCTTGCTTGTTCTTTTGCACACTTTTCTGCAGTTGGCACAGTTAAACGTGAGTCAGGATTAATTGCATGTTTCCCCATTACTACGTCATAGCCCAAATTTTCAAAAACTTCAGCTATTTTAGAGGTGGTACGATATTCAAACCAACCAAGCTCTGGATATTGATGTAAGTCACGACGAAATGCAATAATTTGAGGTGCCAAAACACTAAGTACGCTTAATAGCTCTTGCATCTAGACTCCTCACGCATCACGATTACATAAATATAAAAACATATACTATCAAAAACACATAGCCGACACTAAAAGCATCGGCTATGTTATTATTATAATTTCTTAATAACCTTAGAACTGGTGTCCCATGGTAAATTCAAAGCGACCGGGTTGTTGTCTGCCGCTGTAATCCTCAGTAAGAGGAATACCATAAGCTATGCGTAAATCGCCCATAGGGGAACGCCAACGCAATTCAAGCCCAGCTGTGGCAACTATATGATCGTAGACTTGCATGTAATCTGAATCAATATTAAATCCGGCATCAATAAAAGGTACAATGGCCATGCCAAGGTCTTTTTGGAAGTTCCACATATACTCAAGGTTTACAATTGCCATGCGATCACCACCAATTACATCACCATACGTCTTATCTCTTGGGGAAATATGTGTATAGTCAAAACCTCTTATTGTATCAATACCACCAACATAAAAACGCTCAAAGACCGGAATAATGCTATCGGTATTTTGGAAAACGCCACCAGCTCTTGTGCGCAATCTTAATACGTGATCGCCTTTTTTATCTAAAGCATAAAACCCTTGCCAATCTACATTAGCTTTAACAAAGTTATCAGTTCCACCAAGGAAGGAACCCCCATACTCTACTGAAGCTCTGAAAATAGTACCCTTTGTCGGACGAGTACGATTATCTGTTGTATCACGCACAATGCGCGCTGTAATGGCACTGGTCCAGTTTTCGCCTTCATATTCCCTAATTGAGGGTGCAGAATATTCATATATATTATCAAGAATATATTGTTCTAAACGATAGCTTAACCCAATTGTGGTATACTCACCAATAGGGTAAGCAACACGTATACTATCACCAAGAGTAGTCTTACTAAAACTGTCCCACTGGTCAAAAGTGTAATATAAGTCATTACCTACGAGCAAATTCGTATCAAAAAGACGTGGGTTAGTAAAAGATAAAACACCTGAGGTGCGGTTTACAGAGGTGAAACCTTGTATTTGCAACCAATAACCACGACCTAAAAGGTTACGCTCCATAATTGACGCTGAAACACCAACATCATAAAATGTAGAATAGCCAACCCCAGCCATGGCTGCACCAGTTTTACCCTCTTTAACTTTAACCTTTAAGTCAACTTCTTCCGCAACTTCCGTTGGAACTAACTCTACATCAACAGAAGTAAAGTATCCAAGCCTATTTAAGCGTTCGGTTGAACGACGCATTTTAGCACCTTGATACATATCACCATCTGCAAGGCGCATTTCTCGCAAAAGAACATTATCTCTTGTTCTGTCGTTGCCTTCAAGCATAACACGCCTGATATATACCTTTTGCTTTTTATTAACAAAATATCCAACAGTTATTGTGGCGTCTCCACCTTCATCTTTCATAATTTTAGGTTCTACTTCAGCAAAAGCATAACCTTGGTCGCCATAAAACTCTTTAATTTTTTTTGCATCTTCTTGCATTACACTTAAAGAGAAGTACTCAGAATCAGCTTTTTGCTCATCCATGGAAATAAGGCTTTTTAATTTTTCCTCATCTTCAATAAGCTGCCCGCCAAACTTCACTTCTTTAACTTTAAAGCGACGACCTTCATCCACATTAAATGTAATTACAATACCATCCTTAGTATACTGAACATCCGGAGCTGCTACCTGAATATCTACATATCCCTCATTCAAGCCATAGGCCGCAATTGCATTTGAATCACGCTCCAAATTTTCTTCTTCCAAAACTCCGGTACCGGTGATCCAAGACAAAAAATTACGAGGACGTAAAGCCATATAGCCTTCAATGTCACCTTGATCAAGGTTCTTAAGACCATTAATTTTAACTTCTGAAATATAGATTTCATCACCTTCGACAACTGTAAGAACTAATCTTGCATTAGCATTTCCTGTGTTACCAAGTACACGATGGCGAACATCGGCTAAATAATAACCTTCTTTACGATACAATTCTTTAATTTTTTGAATATCATCGGATAAAATCTTTTCATTTAACACAGCACCAGTCTTAGTGCTCATGGTTGCAAGAATATCTTCTTCGTCAATTTCATCAGAACCTTCAACAGTAATAGCATCAATACGTGGCTTTTCAATAACATTAAAAACTAAAACAGGTCCTGCAGTTAATTGAGATTGAACGTCGCTAAAATAACCCATATCCCAAATTCGTTTTACTTCTTCATTAATTAAAGCTGGGTCAGGAAGGTCTCCCGGACGCAAAGAAAGGCGCATAAGAACAGCATCTGGATCCATAATTCTTAAACCAACAACTTGAATATCTCTTAAAGCACCTTTTTGAATATTTCCACCTACCGGCACAGGCAAGGTAGCCCTTCGAGTTGGTTGTGGATTTACGTTATTAGGTGCGCTAGGTGCTCCAAGAAGAATAGGACCACTGTCTTGTCTAATTTGCCCTGAAACTCTTGAGGCTAAATCGTCCGCAGCTGCGGCAAGCTCAAGCATATTTTGCTTTTGAGTTATAACTACATCAGCATTTTGATTGGAGCTAATAGGTACAATGCGTGAGTCAAGCGTAAAACCGTTGCCAAGTTGATTAAACGCACCATACACAACAGTGTCAACACCAGCTTTAGCTCCTAAACGTCGTGCTGTACTAATATCTATTGTTTTAAGGTTTTCAGACTGCAATAATGATGCAACTTGTTCAGAAGAAAGGACATCAACCCCTTGACTACTCAATCGCTGAGCCAAAAGATTTGGCACATCTTGCCTTAAAGAGGCCTTACTTGAATCACCATTTACTTGATATGGCAAAACAAGAACCTTAGACGCAGCAAATGCGCTACTAAGTGCTACTAAACAATAAGCCATTACAAATGCGGAAGAGATAATCCCGCGTTTAAGCATAAGTTTTTTCATACAACTCTCCTGCACGCAGCTCTAGACATCGCCCCATGCTCGTTGCTAATTCTATGTTATGTGTCACGACAATTAAAGTCATCCCAAATTCTTGGTTAAGCTCTAACAGCAGTTCTTCAATTCCTGCACCGGCTTTTAAATCCAAGTTTCCAGTTGGTTCATCAGCTAATAAAACTTTTGGCTGCATAAGTACGGCTCTAGCAATCGCCGCTCTTTGTCTTTCACCGCCGGATAAAGTAGTAACTCTATGAGTCAGCCTATGCCCTAGCCCTACTCTATTAAGCATGGCTATTGCTTTATCTACAGCTTTTTTCTGTGGCATTCCAGCTATAATAGCCTGCATAGCTACATTTTCTACGGTAGTAAACTCCGGTAGCAAATGATGAAACTGAAAAACGAAGCCTATACAAGTATTTCGCAAGTGTGCCTTTTCATCCAAAGAAAGCAAATCAAGCTCATTTCCATCAAAAAAAATTTTTCCTTCACTAGGAATATCAAGAACTCCCATAAGATGCAAGAGGGTAGATTTGCCGCAACCTGACGACCCTACAATGGAAATCGACTCTCCGGCATGTACTATCAGGTTGATATTCTTGAAAATCTCTAGAGTTTCTTCAGAAACTGAAACCCTTTTTACTACATTTTTTAAATTATATAAAATTTTTTTTTCACTCATATCGTAGTGCCTCAGCTGGTTGAAGGCCTGCTGCTTGCCGTGCTGGATAGATTGTAGCTAGAAAACAAAGAACCATAGCACTTACGCCTACTAGCAAAGTATCCGACCATGTTAATATGATGGGCAAATGGTCAATAGTATAAACACCCTTAGGAAGTTTAATAAATTTATACTCTTTAAGCAGTAGTGCCACACCTATGCCAAGAACATAACCTAAGATTGTGCCAAAAAAACCAATTATGGTTCCTTGCAGCATAAAAATACGCCGTATCATCTTCTTAGTAGCACCCATGGACATCAGTATTGCAATATCTCGAGTTTTTTCCATGACCAGCATAACCAAGGTTGTCACAATAGAAAAAGAACCAATAAGAACAACCATTGACAACAAAATGAACATACCAATCTTCTCTAACTTTAATGCAGCAAAAAGACTAGCGTTCATCTCCATCCAATGACGCACATAAACTGTTGAACCAAGCTCCTGCTCAACAGCTTGTGCTGTAACGTCCGCTGTATAAACATCATCAACAGCTATTTCAATACTTGTAATACGATTTTCTGGAATATTTAAAACCTTACGAGCAGCTGATAAAGTAACAAAAGCTACGGTAGTATCATATTCAAACATATGAGTATGAAAAATACCGACCACAGTAAAAGGTCGTATCTTAGGGGTAAAACCTGCAGTTGAAGTGCTTCCTGAACTTGACATTAGATTAACTCTACTGCCAATGGTTAAACTTAAACGTGCTGCAAGCTCTTTACCAATAACAATTCCTGGGGGACCTTTGCGATCATCGTTTAAGTCCTTGATTGAACCTTGCTGTATTGTGCTAAGCATTGATATAACATTTGGCGCACTTTTAGGTTCTATTCCTCGTAAAACAATGCCCTTCACCCCTTGAGGAGAAGAAAGCATTACTTCTGTATATATAAACGGAGTAGCTCCCTTAACACCCTTAACTTCCATAACTTTATCAAGAATAGGTTTGGTATCATCTAACGCACCTGGAACATAAGGCATAATGATAGCGTGAGCATTTACTCCTAATATTTTATCACGAATATCTGTTGTAAATCCATTATACACACCAAGTACAATAACTAAAGCTGCAACGCCTAAAGCTACACCCACTATTGACATAATGGAAATAACATAAATAAACGTCTGTTTTCGCCTCGAAAACAAATAGCGCAAAGCAATAAAAAGCTCAAAAGAAAAAGGAATGCGCATTTAACCCTCGTGTTTTAATAGGGGGAAGAGAATAACCTCTCGAATTGATGGCGAATCTGTAAGCAGCATCACTAAGCGATCAATGCCTATTCCTTGCCCTGCCGCTGGCGGCATAGCATATTCCAAAGCTCGTAAATAATCCTCGTCCATAGCACAAGCTTCATCATCACCAGCTTCCTTTTCTGCAACTTGCATTTCAAATCTACTGCGCTGATCTACCGGATCATTTAGTTCAGAAAAAGCATTACCATGCTCCCTGCCAACAACAAAAAACTCATATCTATCTGTTATATCGGGATTTTTATCATTCCTCCGTGACAATGGAGAAATATCGGTTGGGTAATGATATATAAAATGGGGCTGAATAAGCTTAGCTTCTACATCAAGATCAAAAAGCTTAGCTTGTAATTTTCCAAGACTTTCATTTTTAACCACCTTCTCCCCTCGACTTTTCACATATTCTTTAACCTTCTGAGCATCTTGATAAAATGAAGGCTCATGCCCACCAATTACCTCTAATGATTCATGAAAGGAAAGTCTTTTCCAAGTTCCGGGAGTGAGATCTATTTCTTGACCTTGATAGGTAATAATTGTGCTACCACAAACTTTTTGAGCAATATGCCCAAGAAGCTTTTCAGTTAAATCCATCAAATCTTCAAAGGTTGCATATGCCCAATAAAATTCGCACATAGTAAATTCTGGATTATGGCGAGTAGAAATACCTTCATTACGAAAGTTACGATTTATTTCAAAAACTTTTTCAAGACCGCCAACCAATAATCTTTTTAGATAAAGCTCTGGCGCAATTCGCAAAAACAACTGCATATCTAGCGCATTATGATGAGTCGTAAAGGGATGAGCCGTAGCTCCGCCCGCTATTGGCTGCATCATAGGTGTTTCAACTTCTAAAAATCCGTTTTCTTCCATAAAATTACGAAACTCACGAACTACTTGACTTCGTTTTTGAAAAATTTCACGTGTTTTAGGGCTAACCAAAAGATCAACATAACGCTGACGATAACGGGTCTCCATGTCCTTAAGACCATGATACTTTTCAGGCAATGGCCTCATTGACCTTGCTAATAGGCGAATGCTTTGACAGTGCAAGGTTAGCTCGCCGGTTTGAGTTAAGAAAAGAGTTCCCTCAACTCCAACAATATCACCAATATCAAACTTTTTAAATATGGCATATTGTGCATCTCCAAGGTCAGCCTTAATCGCATAGCATTGCATACGTCCACTTTGATCCATAATATGGAAAAAAGTAGCTTTACCAAAGGAGCGTAAAGCCATAATGCGTCCAGCTAAAGCAAAAGTTTTTTCCGTGGCAAGTTTTTCCAATGTATCAACATCTGCACCACTATGATCCTGCAAAATATCACCAATGCAATGTTTTTTATCAAAATCATTGGGATATAGCGGCACACCTGCATCTAAAAGATCACAGGCTTTTACCACACGATTTTTTACTACTTCATTTAAGTCATCGCGCTCTGCAAAACTTTCTAGCATTGAAGAAAAATAGCTTACATGGGGTGACTTTGAGGCTAACTTAATAACTTTTCGCCTTGGTTGCTGTCCCTTATTCTCCACTTGAAATCTCCTAAATTGTCTATCTGCCTACAATTACAACACTTTACTTAAAACTAGTATTTTAAAATAAAAGTATGGCATTTATCTAAGACCATTAAAAAAATCACATAGGACAAAATTGCTAAAAGGTCAATACTTTACTTTTTGACTTTATGGCTAACCCCCCAAGATAGTACTTAGTATTTAATTTTCTAAAGGAACTTTTGTTATGCAAGCACTGATTTATTATTTTTCTCTTATTGAAAGCTTTCAATAAGAATCTTTCTAAAGGAAAATTTTTTATTTTTGAGCATTTAAATCGCTTTGGTAGAATGAGAGAATTTTAGAAGAAGGAGGGAAACTTTTGCCTAAAAGTCATAAACAGACGCAAAAGTTCCCCTTCCCATCACAAAAGAAATGATTTAATCAATGATTCCTAAGTTTATAATTTTCCATAAGAAAATTATAATTAAAGTTTTTTTGAAAAGGGTTTGGGAAAGACTTTTTGTTCACAAAAAGTTTTTCCCAAGAAAAAAAATATATAATCATAGTAATCAAGGTCGTAAGGCCGCCTTATTTCTTTGAACGCTCATATCAAGTTCAGGTATTAAATCACTAAGAGCGTCTAAATCTTGAGCCTGAGCCGCAGCATGCACAGTTCTAGCTAAACGAGCCAACGTTCTTAAGCCAAATGATTCCGCAGAAACTGCCATTGTAGATACAGCCGTTTCTATGCCATGAGTATCTGCCGTATCAAAATAGTCTTTTGCCTGCAGAATATTTTCATCTAGATTTACTAACAACTGTTCAATTGGAGACAAGTTACCCTTAGACGCTTGCTCTTTAGGTTTGACTGGCTTGTCTTCATGAGCTTTGACTTCAGTTGAAACAGGTGCAAAATTAGCACTTTTTACAGCATCCTCTCTTGGTTTCAAACTAGGTTTAACATCCTCTTTTGGCATATTTTCTTCAACTTCAGACGTTGGGGATTCTGACATCGCAAGCTTCACTTTTGGCATTTTTTTCTTTGGGATAGTAACTCTAGTCACCTTCGGCTGAGCTTTTTCCTCACTAGCTTTGCTTTGTTCTTCGGCGACGTTCTGCTCGTCAGCCTTGGAAGCTATGGGTGTAGGTTCGCCAACCCACTCAAATGGAGAATGTGACGAAGTCTGCTCGTGTGCATTATTATTACCTAAATACTCTCGCAAATTAGCCAACTCTTCTAACCCTCTTCTATCCGCTTCGCTTAAAGATAAGCTAGAATCCTCTTGCCCAGTGATAGAGTTTGTCGCAGATGATATAGTGACATCTTTAGATGAATCAGCTTCTGATACTTGTTTGACCCGAGGCATTGGCTCGCCTACCCATTCATCAGAATCAGCTTCAATATTGAAAATTCCCGAACTAATTGAAGAATAAGTCTCACTTGATGTAATTCTTGATCTTACTGGTCTTTCAGCCTTACCCTCTAATTGCGGCATTGCACTAGACACATCTTGTGACGCATCTTGTGACGCATCTTGTGACACATCTTGTGACACATTTTGAGACTCACCTTTAAACTCAACATCAGACTCAGACTTAAGCTCCAATTTGGATTCAATTACAGATTCAGTTTTGACATTATCTTTAATCTTTAGTTTTGGCTTTATACTACCTTTTGCCATCACAATCTGTGAATTTGTTTGAATATCACTTTGTGGAGCGTCATTACTTTCTTTACTTTGCTCAACAGCAATATCTTTAATTGTAACATCTTCAGCAGGGTTTACTTTTTCACTAGCACCAACCGTATAGCTTGATAAATCGACATCTTTTAAAGCATGCTTTTTATCCGTTTTCAAATTCTTGAAAGAAAGTTTAGCTGTCTTACTCATTATCTTTGGCTCGACTACAGACTCAACAGTCGGCTCAACTATAGATTCAGCTATTGAATCCATTACAGGTTCAGCTACTTGCTCAAGTACAGTTTCTGTTAACATATCCACTATAGGTTCAGCAGTCGGTTCAATTATTGGTTCATCAATAACTACATCAACTGGTACATCTTTTTCATGATCACTTTTATTTTCACTTGATACAACTTTTTTAACTTCTGAGTTAGCACCTTTAGATTTAAGGATTGACCCTTGAACCCGTACTACTTTAGACTCAGTTTCTTGCTTTTCAACTGGTTTACTATCTTCTGTTGCAGTCTCTGTATCATCATCCAAAAAAGCGGATAAATACGCACTATTGCTTTTATCTTCTGATGGTATCGGTCGTTTAGAAGAGGTTTCTTGCCCTAATGACGATTCTTGCCCTGACGAGTTAATATTTTTATCAAATTCCGTGAAAGACTCATCTATTGGATTTTGTACCTTATCACCGGAAGAAAATTGTGGATCCAAAGATAATGGCACGTCATAAGATAAAGGTTTCGCATGGGATATATTGTGCTCACATAGGCATCCATACTTAAGGCTTGATAGTGCTCGCCTTGTGTATTTTGATCAGAATCTAATGACAATTTAGGACTGTCTATTAAGGGTTCAGACAAAGCAGAATCCACACTTAATTCTTTCTTGTTCATTTCCAAAATTGGAACACCGGTATCTATTACTTCATCATTATTAGCATCTTGACTATGTTCATTATCTTGATCAAATTCTTCATCATCTAAATAATCATCAAAGTCCTGATCATATTCTTCACTTAAGTCATCTTCTTGACTGTCGTGATCCAAATAGTCATTTTCATCGTATTGCTCTTGCTGTGCTGCAAGTTCCGCACGCTTTTCTTCTTCTTCTTTTTCCTTTTGTTCAATCTTAGCTAAAATATCCTTTACATGCTTACACAAAATCGGTTTTGTAACTGGCATGGATAATAAATAATTAAAGCCCATTTCTGCTAGTGTTGCTGTATTTTCAGCACCCAAAAAAATTGCCATGGTAATAGGACGTTTTTCATCTTTTCTGGCACTGCTTTGCTTTAAAATATTCATTGCTTGTTGAACATAGGCAAGAGGCATTCTAGCATCAAAAATCAATAACGTAGCACCATATCTTTCATATATTTCAATAGCTTCCTCACAGTTTCTCGCTTCTAAAACTCGAGGCATTTTTTCAAGGAAAAAACCCCACATTTGTCTTTCTTCTGTATTGTCAGAAACTAAAATAATAGGACGGGGTTGATCTCTAGTAACTGTCTGCTCCGACTTACGAGCATTTTGACTTGCGCAAACTTCATAATGAACTGTAAAAGAAATCGCTGCACCAAGAGCATTACTCTCAACACCAATAAAGCCATGGTAAGAAGCCGATAATTCCCAAGCCCTTGCTAAAGCTGTAATACTGCGTTCATGAGGTGGCTTACCAGTTCCTGAGTCAGTAACAGTAAACAGCAAATGCCCTGGATTAACACTTTCTGGTACTTTACGCACAATAAGCTGCACTGCGCCTCGATGAGTAGATCGTATAGAAGATTCCAAAAGTAAGCGTAAAACAAAAAGTAATTGTAATGCATCTCCTTTATAGCATGGAGCTAAATTGGGTTGCATAAACCATGACAAGGCAATGTTTTTCTTATCTGCAACGGGCGAAACCGTATCGTGAGCTTGACGCAATAGACTTTGCAAATCAAAAACATGCTCTTGAGTTCCCCCCATGGAACTAACACCCATGCGCTGCTTTGCCGGAGTATCAATAATACTTGCAATATCACGCACAGTTCCTACAATAGACCCTATGCTTTCATAAGCCTCCTCAGAAAGTGCGCAAGTTTCAAGAGCTGCTACATCTCTTAAAAGTTGCTCAATTGGCCAGCGTAATTGTTCTTCAAGTTCAAATGTACTATTTTTGACTTCACTCTCGCCCTCTTCCGAACCATCAGTATTTTCACTTTGAGCAAGTCCAGCCGGAACCAGACGTAAGTTTGGATCACTTTGCACCACACTTTCCACACTTGTCATATGTGGTTCTGATGGTGTATTTTTCTGAGCACTATCTTGAACTAATAGGCCTTGAGAGTTTGCAAGACCTGCCAAAACTAACGTTCCTAAAGCCAAGCCCCACAAAGGCATGGTAGCAAGGATACTTACAGGCAAAAATGGCTCATTACTAAGGCTTCCGGGTTCAAATAGTCCTATCAAGCCAATGGCCAGTCCAAGAGGTGGCAAAATACTTGCGACAAGATAGCGTTTTGCCCCAGATAAGCCTTGAATCCAAGCTGCGATGGTTGACGGTATAAAAAATAAAGTTAGTGCAGGCCATAGAGATAAATAATAAACTGTCCAAGCATAGTTTGAAATTAATGGCAAAAGAGCCACTACTATGCCAACTAAAGTCAATCCTAAATATTGCCAATCTAAAGCTTTAGAATTATCTTGAGTTCGCAAAAGATGACGCCCTACATGAGCCCATAGTATCAAAGCCAAACCTGGAGCCATAATTTGGGCTAAATTCTCCATTGGAATACTGCCCTTATTGGCACTTGGAACTCCATAAATGGCATAGAAAAGAGATACTGCTGTATAAAGTCCTGCCCAATAACGCCACTGACCTTTCTCAGTTAAACCCCTTAAAAGGCAAAGCAACATAACCACCACCAATGCCACAATTGCAGCTGGTTTAGCAAAAAGTTCTATGGTAGTTGCGGCATTTTGAGGTGTCCGTAAAGTTGGCGTAAACCATATTCCCGGAATACCATCCAAGCGTATAAAAACTGTGATGGGTTCATCTTGCATTTCCGGTAATAAAAAAACCGACCCATCAGAAGGTAAAAACTTTTCCCAAATAACTTCTTGAGAAAAACTGTCGGCTTGCGCTACAAATAGTAAAGGACTTAAACTTTTATCTTCTCCCATGTCCAAAAGATAGCTTTGCTTTTGCTTGGCATCAGGATTTTGCACTGACAAGGTAAAGCGTAACCACAATGCACCTTGCTGGCGATGTAGCTTCGCCTCATTTAGAGGAATAAACTTAGCTTGAACACTTTCATTTTGGATTTCATAAATACTTAATTGACCAGTGTTATCCACAAAGGCCTCAAAATAAGGTAGCATCAGCAAACTACCGGAATCCAACTTAGATGGTATTTTCTCCACTGCCAATGCTAGCAATGGAGAAAAAAAGAGCTGAAGGAAAACAAATAGTAAAAA
>CAYJDL010000001.1:37424-42712 GCA_964368885.1 uncultured Desulfovibrionaceae bacterium
CTATCACATTTTTTGACATCATTCCCTCCCACTCAAAAAAAACTGGTTAAACTTGGGAATCGGCCTTCCCTTGCAAAACAAATGCACAACCTCACTATGCTGTGACTTTTGGAGCGTTAATTTGCAGTCAATATAGGCTATAAACTTTTTACAAATTCTTTTAAGCTTTTGCCATTCGGAGCAGCATTAGGATTGATGCTCAAAACCTTATTCCACATAACCTTAGCCTCTTCTTTTTTATTTAAGTCAAAGTATAACACAATACCTGCGTTAAACAGTGAAGTTTCATGTTTTGGGTCAATTTGTGAAGCTCTTCTAAAGGATGCTAAAGCCAAATCAAATTTTTTCATACGTCTATACATCACACCTCTATCTGTTATAACATCAGCATTATTAGGCTCTAACTCCAGAGCCTTAGTGTAAGCAAGAACTGATTCTTCATGCATATTACGTCCAAAATAAAGGTTCCCTAAGTGTACCCACGCACTAGCATTATTAGGGTTAGCATCAGCAAAGCTTTTTGCATCAGCAATATGCTTTAAGGACTCGTCATCTTCACGATCTGCACTATTATTAGTTTGTAATGAACTAACAGAATCCGAAGAGAGTGGTATAAGTGTTCCAATATAAAGCCCTCCAACCAATGCTATCAAAACCATAAGAAACATTGTGCTGCGGCGCACCATGCTTGTTTGTTCAGAATTTTTACTCGGACTAGGACTTTGTCTTTTTTTATACATTTTTTTCTCCAGTACAGTCCACACTGCACTATTCAATTACTTCTTTAAATTAACTTTTTGAAGCCTTAGCTAGTTCTTTTTCTATATTCACTTTAAGCTCTGGTGTTACATTTGGTGACTCTAAAATATTTTTTAACTCTTTATATCCTTCATCTTTTTTATCAAGGTGGTATATATATAAAATACCAAGACTCCAGCGTGCTGAAAGATCATTTTCTATGCTAACGACCTTTTTTAAAAATTCCGCTGCTTGCTCATAACGCTTTGTGCTATGATATATAATTGCTGTAAGGTAGTATGCTTGCGCCTTTGAAGAATCAAGTTCTATAGCTCTCTTCAAAAAATTTTCCGCAGCTTGCAACTCTTTTGTCTGGATCAACATTTCAGATGTATGAACCAAAAGTTCATAATTGTCTGGATCTTCCTTTAATCTCTGCATATTATTACCAATCGCAGAGCTCATATTATCAGCTTGATCTTGAACATTTTGATTTGAATTATTATGCTCAACAAGACTAGGATTTGAATATCTTTGCACTAATGACGTAAGCAACATGGCAACTAAACCCATACTTAATAAAGCCAAGGCAATTTTTCTGGTAAAAAGTAACTCATACATTATCCAAGTGCTCCTTTACAGCTAAGCTTTTCTCTAAGTATTGTTGTTTCTTGGCTAAAAAAACTACATAACCGCCAAGCCCAAGCCATAGAACAATATTACTTAGCATTATCCAAGTTATATCTTTCATCGTTACTCCAATCTAAATTTTAAGAATACAATTCATCTCGCTTGTACGTTAAATTGGTTTTTAGGCGATGTGTTTGCTCTAATTGCTTTTTGCGGAAAACAAGAAGACCAGCCCAAATTAAACCAAATGAAATTAAACAAATTATTAAAGTTATCTTCATGTCAACATCAAGACCACCACCCTGAGAAGCGAAAACTGCCGGATGTATGGATCGCCACAAGCGAGCTGAAAAAAAGACTAATGGAACATCAATAAAGGCGACAATTCCTATAACTGCACGAACATTTGCATTACGCATAGCCGGCATTGGTAAACCTTGTATTAATAAATATGCGGCATAGATAAACCACATTATCAAAGCAGTGCTTAAGCGTGGATCCCACGTCCACCAAACACCCCATGAATGTTTACCCCAAATTGAGCCGGTTATAAGTGTTAAAGTTGTTAACAACACACCTATTTCAGCACTAGCTTTTGCCAATGCATCCCACTTTGCCAAACGAGTTCTCAAGTAAGCAATTGAAGCTATAAAAAGTACAAAAAAGCTGATTAAGGCCCACCATGCTACTGGCAAATGTATATAAAAAATTTTCTGCACAAGTCCCATGTGCTCTTCAATGGGTGCATAATAGAATATAAACCACTGACTTGTAGCCATAGACAAAGCACCAAGAATAATGACTATTGACAAAAATGGCATCAATCTTCTCCGACATAAATATATTCGAAAAGCAGCAAACCTGCCCCTAAAAATAAAGCATCAAAGGCAAGAGCAAGACCTATCCAGTCTACTAAGCCTTCGGGCATGGCATTTGAAAACCCCGCAGTGCCAACCCGAATACCGGCTAAAAGCAAGGGTATAAGCAATGGAAAAAGAATAATGCTTAGCAATGACTCCCTTGCTGCTTGCCCTTGGGCAAGTGCACCTAAAAGAGATCCGCAAGCCGCTATTCCAATATCTACCAAGACAATTATCAGTAAAGCCTGTGGCCAAAACTCAGAAATACTTTGCCCTAAAAATATAATCGTTGCCGGCAAAAAAACAATTTGAGCTAGAAAAATAAGCACCAAACCGCTAATACCCTTAGCAATCCAAACCACTTGTATTGGAAATGGCATAAGCACTAAACCATGCCTTGCGCCATTTGTCTCTTCAATACCATAAAGCATATTAAATACTAACACTTGACAAAAAGCAGACGACAACCAAAATATAGCGGCTGCACTTTGTGCCGACATCTTCGTACCTATCTCTTGCGCAAGACTAAAGACAAATAGTAAGAGTAAACCTAGTAATAACGCTTGAATAAGCCCTTGTCCACGGGCCAATTTAATATCTTTGCCTATTAAGGCAAAAATAGCTCTAAACATGCTTCACCCTTATCATTTCACAAAGTCATAGTTAAAGAAACGCTGACTATTTATTTTTCTGGGGGAAACTTTTATGCATAAAAAGCTTCCCATCCTCAAGAGAGTTGAATCTTCCAAAAAAGTGACTTCACCAGTACTCTCTTTACTGTATATGCTCACTTAGTCATGAAAAGTGAAACTAATAATATAATAAAAACATTTCATTAAATGTCAAGATTTTACCATTAAACAAAATTTTACACAAACTTTACTTAGCTAAGGTTATAAGTCTCGACTTTTCAATTTTCCATACATTATCAGCAAGATGCGCATGACTATCAAGGTCATGACTAATCCAAACAATTCCTGAACTTTGCTTTTTTACCTCTTGCATTTCGTTTACCAACAATTGAGTTGAGCGCACATCCAAGCCTGTAGTCGGCTCATCCAAAAGCCAAAGTTTAGGTTGTTGTAACAACACTCTTGCCAAATTCAGTCGCTGCGCCATACCTCTTGAAAAAACTCCAGCTCTTTCCGTCGCAAAGTGCTGTAATTCCACACGCTTTAAAACATTATCAATATCTTTTGATTCTATATCTGCTCTTGCATATACTTTTGCCCAAAAGGATAAATTTTCATAAGCAGTAAGTTCCGGATAAATAAAGGTTGCATGCCCTAGGTAACCAATTTCTTTTTCATCTACAAAACTTTGCACTTGCCCCATGCTGGCTTTGGATAGTCCAGCCATAATGCGTAAAAGCGTAGTCTTACCTGCACCGTTAGCACCCATCAGTAAATTCAGACTACCGGAATCAACACTTAAGCTAATATCCTTCAAAATGCAGCGCATTTCATATAGCTTAGTAATTTTTTCAAGAGCAAGTAAAGTTTGCATAGAATTACTTTTTGTCAAATGACACACTTTCTTCATCTTCACCGTGTGCATTTAGATCGTGTTTGGGCAATTTTCGCCTTAATCCCATAAAGGGGAATAAACACATTAATGTTCCCCCAATCCACAACCAGTTAACCAAGGGATTAACGCTAACTTTTAAAGCCGCCTTTTCATTGTCAGCAAGTCCTAACAAGGTTGCATAAACTTCTTCATTTAGGCTAAAAACAGTGTCGACTTCTGAAAATGCCATAGTAGAAAATTTATCATAAAGGCGTCTTTGTGGAGTTAACAGGCCAATCAAGTTATCTTCGTCATCAGTAACTTGTAAACGAGCCTCTAAGTACTGGTATCCAGCTTTTTCACCACTTATAATATCTACTAAACCTACTTTTATATCTGCAAAAGCTACTGTTTCACCCTTAGACATGTTAATGGTGTGCTCCACTTTATATGGTCCTGAAAAAGCTACACCCAACATAATAAACATTAACCCAAGATGAACGCCATGAGCAGCGAGAGAATTCATATTATTACGTACACTTGGTTCATAACAAAGCATTGCTAGCGAAACAAAAGAGGCAATAGCTGCTGACGCTGCTATGAGCGCAGTAGGTTGGCGATAATCCAAAAACCACAGTATACCTATCGACACAATCAAAGTTAAAGCAACTATAGAAATTTTCATCATACTTCGCACTTTACCATTCCAACCAAGCCAAGGACAAAAGGCAAAAATGACTGCTAATAATGCAAAAAATGGCAAACAAGTACGATTATAAAAATTAGCTTGCAGACCTTGAGATTGAGCTGACCACAGCTTTGTGATAAGCGGCCAAAGAGTTCCTATGCAAATAACAAGGGAAAGTACAATTAAAATCACAGCCGTTACTATCAGCATACCTTCACGACTTTCAAGTCCTGATAATGACTTACGACTATTGTAACCTATTATAGCGATAAAAGCGCATATTACAGTAGAAGAAATAATAAATATCAATAAAGGTATACCTACACCACCATCTCCAAAGGCGTGCACAGATTCAACCACACCACTACGCACTAAGTATGTAGCAAAAAAAGCCGAAATAGTTGTCAACGCCATAAGAAAAACATTGGTTCGACCTAGTTTATTACGGCGCACTTGTATAATAGTTGTATGGATAGCAGCTGTACCTAAAAGCCAAGGTATAATTGAGGCATTTTCCACCGGATCCCATGCCCAATATCCACCCCAGCCAAGTTCCATATACGCCCACCATGCACCAAGAATAATACCAGCTGTTAAAAATAACCACGCTATCAGAGTAAAAGGTCTTGCTACTAATACCCATGAACCTTCAATTTCTTCATTGTCTGACAGGCACTGAGCAAGAGCTAAACAGCCCGGAATAACAAAGCCCCCATACCCCCAAAAGAGCAATGGTGGATGAAAAATCATACCCGGATTTTGCAAAAGTGGATTTAGCCCCCTACCGTCTGCCGGTACCGGACTTTGCACGATAAAAGGATTACTCCAGCCGGTCAACAAAAGTGCAAAAAAAGCAGCTTAAACAA
>CAYJDL010000002.1:0-8659 GCA_964368885.1 uncultured Desulfovibrionaceae bacterium
CGTGGCAGTCCATGTCTTTAAAAACTTCATTCATGAGTGAATACTCTAACAATCGAAATCACGTGCTTTGCGCAGCATAAGAGCATTTTTTTCTTCTTGCTTGAATTTTGGATATGCAGTATAAGGGCAAGTTAAAATTAAATAACAAGTGATTAGATATATAAATAATTTTTAGGAAAGCAAATGAATTTGATTAGCCTTTTTTCCGGTGCAGGCGGACTTGATTTAGGTTTTGAAAAAGCTGGATTTAATATTCTCGTTGCCAATGAGTACGACAAGTCAATTTGGAAAACTTATGAAAAAAATCATAAAGCAAGGCTTATTAAAACAGATATATCTAAGACTCCATCTTCTGATTTTCCAGCATGTGACGGTATTATTGGCGGTCCACCATGTCAATCTTGGAGTGAAGCAGGTTCGTTAAGAGGAATAAACGACCCTAAAGGTCAGCTTTTCTATGAATACATACGGATATTAAAAGACAAACAACCAGCTTTCTTCTTGGCAGAAAATGTTAAAGGTATGATGGCTAAACGAAATAGCAAGGCTGTTGAGGAAATTGTTCAGCAGTTTAAGCAAAACGGTTATGATGTGCATATTCATTTATTAAATGCCTCCGATTATGGTGTTGCACAGGATAGAAAAAGAGTGTTTTATATAGGGTTTAGAAAAGATTTAAATATTACTTTTGAACTTCCTAAACCATACAAAGCAAAGCTTACGTTTGCAGATATTATTTCAGATTTAAAAGACAATGCTGTTCCTGCATTGGCAAAAAATAAAAGTAATGGAAAAAATGTACATTTCTCTAATCATGAATATTTTACTGGGGCGTTTTCTACCATTTTTATGAGTAGAAACAGAGTTCGTCAATGGGATGAGCAAGCCTTTACTGTCCAAGCTTCAGGTAGACAATGCCAATTGCACCCTCAAGCCCCTGTTATGCCAAAAGTAGAAAAAAATAAAAATATTTTTGTGGAAGGGAAAGAGCATTTATACCGTAGATTAAGTGTACGTGAATGTGCTCGAGTTCAAGGCTTTCCCGATGATTTTGTGTTTTATTATGAACGCTTGAATGATGCTTACAAAATGATTGGTAACGCTGTTCCGGTAAACTTAGCCTATGAAATGGCAAAAGCTATTTTCAAAAGCTATCTATAATGAAAGTTTTTCCCAAGAAAAAAGAATAAAAATAAATTTATAATTCAGCGTCTTATTAGTGGAATTTCTTCACCAAGGTATATTCCATTATTTTTTATAATGCCACGCATAGCATATATTTCAACACCGCTGTCTACGGCTTGCCAAAAAAGAGAAGCATATTCCGGGTCAATAATATCCGCCGGAGCAAAGCAAAGACCATCAGCACGCTGGACAAAGTAAAACATGGCGGCTCTTTGTCCGCTTTGTACTATATCCATAAGTTCTTGTAAGTGTTTTTGTCCTCTTGTGCTTTGAGCATCAGGAAATAAGGCTATATCATCTTCAACCAAGGTAACATTTTTACATTCTACCCAAAGTGGAATTTTTCCTTCGCCACTAAAATAAGCGTCAATACGGCTTTTACCTCTTGATGCTTCCCTTTTGATGTGAGTGTAACCCTTAGTAAAGGGAAGTAGATTAGCATGAAAGGCAGCTTCAAGTATTTTATTTGGTATTGAAGTATTTACACCTACCCAAAAGCCATTATAATCAAAGTCATTAAAATAATTATGAGAAAAATTTTGACTTGACATATTGGCAGACCAATGCGAAGGCATCCACACTGCTTCTTGAGTAAAGGGCAGTTTGCGTTTAGGGTTGTCTGATTTTGACAGTAAGGTTGGAATTCCTTTACGCAATAAGCCCAACATTGAACCGGAGTTGTTACTGTGTGCCCAAATTTTTTCACCTTTTAAATTTGCTTCTATGCTAAATCTTTTATGGCGTTTTAAAAATTGTGCAATACAATAATTTTCTGAGAATATAATCAATGGGTTATGATTAGTGTCAAAATTTAAATAAGTAGAAGAAATATTTACTTTCATAATAATATCGGTTATAGAGGTTTAGTTTAGCATTGTACAGGTTAAATATCTAAATATTTTTTAGTCTAAATGATGCCTTGAAACTTCAAAGAATGTCTTTTAAATTCTAAAGGAAATTAACACTTATGAGACTTGCAGATAAATTCTCTTCTGTCAACCCTTCTGCTACTTTAGCAATAAATGCCAAAGCTCTTGAATTGAAAAATCAAGGCATTGAAATTATTAGCCTTGCTGTGGGTGAACCTGACTTTAATACACCAAAGCATATTTGCGATGCGGCCAAAAAGGCCATTGATGATGGTTTTACCCGCTATACAGCTGTTTCCGGAATTTTAGAACTACGCAAGGCAGTTGCACAATACTATAATGATGAACATAATGTGAATTTTACTTCAGAGCATGTCGTTATTTCCAATGGCGGTAAGCAAGCCCTTTATAATATTATGCAAGCCTTACTCAATCCTGAAGATGAGGTTCTTATTCCGGCGCCTTATTGGGTTAGCTATCCTGATATGGCAATTTTAGCAGGTGCAAAACCTGTTACAGTGCCAACCTTGGTGGAAAATGATTTTAAAATAGATCCAAAAATTTTGGAACAATACCTTACTATAAAGAGTCGTTTACTTATTTTAAATTCTCCCTCAAATCCAACCGGAGTTATTTACAGTCAAAACGAGTTGGATCAAATTATGCAATGGGCTATGGATAAGGGATTATTTGTCATAAGCGATGAAATTTATGATCAATTAGTTTATGATGGGCAAAAATCTGCAAGTGCGGCAAAATGGTTTGAACGCTATCCAGAGCAAGTTGCAATATGTAATGGTCTTGCCAAAAGCTATGCCATGACCGGCTGGAGGGTAGGGTATAGTATATGTTGCCCACAACTAACCAAGGCTATTGTGAATTTACAAGGACAAAGCACCTCAAATGTTTGTTCCATTGCCCAAAAAGCAGCTCTTGCAGCTTTGGAAGGTTCCAAGGATTTTATGAATGAAATGCGCCTTGCTTTTACTGAACGCAGAAATAAAGGTTATGCAGAAATTCAAAAGTGGACTAAGGCTATTTGCCCAAAACCCGGCGGGGCGTTTTATTTTTTTGTGGATATTCATCAATATTTTGGCTCAACATTTAAGGATGATATAGCTGTTTGCACTGCTTTACTTGAAAAAGCTAATGTGGCAGTGGTTCCCGGTTCAGCTTTTGGCGATGATAAATGTATACGTTTTTCTTATGCTTTAGCCGATGATTTGCTTATGCAGGCTTTGCAGCGTATAGGTAAGATTTTAGAAAATCAATAACTTTTTTAGAAGTTTTAAATAAATATAGGTTTTAATTGATAGAGGTTTTATGAGTACGCAAAGTTTTCAAAGTGATCCCCAAAGGTTAAATGAAGCATTAGCACGCATCACCAAGTCCCCAACGCTTACTGCCGGAAATTATGAAGAAGCAGCTTATGTTATTGCAAAAGAAGGGGTTATTGCTCTTGACGCTACCAGAGTATCTGTGTGGCAAGTATTAAAAAATGAAAACTCTTTGCAATGTGTTTTATTTTACACTAAGGCTAATGACCTTGCTGAAAAGATTGATGATTTTTCCTTGGATACTAGAGCCGGATACCTTACAGCCTTAAATAATGATCGTGTTTTATGTTTTGATAGTGAACATGTCGAAGATTTGGCTATGTTTGTTGATGATTATAATGTAGATCTAACAGCCATGCTAGATGCGCCGGTGCGTATGCAAGGTGAGTTAAAAGGCGTAATTTGTATTGAACAAATGCATTGTCAACGAGTATGGTCACATGAAGAACAAAACTTTGCTTCCTCGCTTGCAGACTTTTTAGCCCTTGCCCAAACTTCTGCTTTGCATAAGCAAGCTATGGATGATTTGGCTTTAACTAAAAAACGAGCCGAAAGACTTATGGCCAATTTGCCGGGCATGATTTATCAATGTCTTAATGAGCCTCCAATATATAGATTTACCTTTGTAAGTGAAGGAAGTTTAGGGCTTTATGGCTATACTCCCGAAGAGTTGACCAGAGAAGGCGGTGTACGTTTTTTTGACTTGGTTCATCCTGAAGATGTGGATGCCTTAGCAGCCATTAATCTTACGACCTTAGATATTGGTTTGCCACTTGATACAACATTTAGAGTTATTGCAAGGGATGGTACGGTTAAATGGGTTTGGGAAAGAAGTAGAGTTGCTGAATTTACACCAACGGGCGAGCCTTATGTATTGGAAGGCTTTTTATCTGACATTACCGAACAAAGACGACTTGAAAGTGCTGAGCTTGCCAACCAAGCAAAAAGTGAATTTTTAGCTAATATGAGTCATGAAATTCGTACCCCCATGAATGCCATCTTGGGTATGTCTGATATTGCATTGCGTCATTCACCTGAAAATCAAATTCAAGAATGTTTGAAAAATATTAAAGCTGCTGCTGGTTCCTTACTTGCTATTATTAATGATATTTTAGACTTTTCTAAAATTGAAGCCGGTGCTATCGAAATTATTCCCGAAGCATATTATGTTGAGTCTTTTATTAATGATATTGTGGCTTTAATTAATGTGCGTATTGGGCGTAAAAATATTGAATTTTTAGTAGAAGATCATCATGACATTCCAAGTGTATTAATTGGTGATAGTATTCGCATTAAGCAAGTATTGGTAAATCTATTAACCAATGCCCTAAAATTTACCTACGAAGGGCATATTCGTTTTACTTTAAAAGCTACTGAGGCAAAAAAAGGCGAAAAAACTACACTTATGGTCACAGTTGAAGATACAGGCATTGGAATTAAACGTGAAGATTTACCCTTACTGTTTAACAATTTTGCACAACTTGATACTAAGAAAAATAGAAATATTGAGGGCACAGGGCTTGGTCTTGCAATTTCAAAAAGCTTAGTAGAAGAGATGGACGGTGAAATTAGCGTAGAAAGTACCTATGGTAAGGGTTCAACTTTTTCCTTTAAAATCCCACAAATTGTTGAAGTTGAAACTCCTTTGCTGACTAAAAAAGATTTTCACGATATTAAAGCCGGAGTTTGGCTTGAATCTGAAGTTAAAGCTGAATTTTTGCGTGATAAACTAAATAGTATAGGCGCATGCGCAAAGTGTATATCCAGTGTTGACGAGCTTGATAACCTAACTCATGTTTTTACAGATTATGTTAATCTTGACGAAATCAAGCCTGAAACCAAACTTGACATCTTTTTTATTGCACTATCTCGCAATTATTTTGAAGGCAAGGATATGCCGGATAATGTAAGCGTAGCCTATGCACCGCTTACCACTATAATTATAGCACGTTTATTAGAAGGAAGTATTCAGAAAAACGATTGCTCTTCCACAATGGAACCTACATTTAGCTTGAAAACCCGTGGGGTTCGTGCTTTAGTCGTAGATGATAATAGTATTAACCTTATTATTACTCAAAGCGTTTTAGAAGAATATAATATAGCTGTAGATACGGTTCTTTCCGGAGAAGAAGCTATTAATAATGTCAAAAAAGTCGCCTATGACGTTGTCTTTATGGATCATATGATGCCAAAGATGGATGGGGTTGAAACTACAGGGCACATCCGTAACCTCAATGGAGATCGCTTTAGCGTTGTCCCCATTGTGGCCCTAACCGCCAATGCTGTTGGCGATGTACGCTCAGAATTCATTCGTTCCGGTATGAATGATTTTCTGTCAAAACCTTTAATAATTAAGGAATTGGAAAGAGTGTTGCGTCAGTGGTTACCTACGGATAAATGGGAAAATGTTCAATAAAGAATGTTAATCTGTTAATCAAGATTACTTTTAAATGTCCCAATAGTTGTCGTATAAACGACTAATAATAGTAAGCAAGTTTGCGCTAATTACACAAAATACTTCTATTACAAAAGGGTTAAGTATGATTAATGCGCAAACCTGCGCTCAATATGCAAATTATTTCATACGATACGTTATACGCCCTCTGGTAAGATCGTAAGGTGAAAGCTCAACTTTAACCTTATCACCGGGCAATATACGAATGTAAAATTTACGCATTTTTCCGGAAATGTGGGCTAAAACTTCATGCCCATTTTCCAACTCAACTTTAAACATGGCATTTGGCAAGGCTTCTTGCACTACACCATCAACTTCAATGGCACCTTCTTTAGCCATAATACCTCCAGCGCACCTATTTGTGCAAATTACATCCTATACAAAAAAGACCCATGCTGTCAAGTAAGGAAAATAGCGTAAATGTAATAATCAAAGGAAATGCCGATTTATTTTTTCTTTGGAAAACTTTTTTTGAACAAATAATCTTTTCGTCCGCAAGATAGTGAGCTTTTCAAAAAAACTTTTATTAAGATTTTTTTAAAGAAAAATTCTTTTGTTTTTATGTCTTAGGACGAATTTAATGAGGTTAAAAAAATAAAATCGTTTTGTCCAAAGAAAAAAATAAAAATCTTTTTACTCAAATTTTAAGGGAATTATTAGATCAAATTTTTCTTAGTAGTTTTTTTTCCTATTAAGCTTCTTGACACTATGACCTATGTATAGCATGATGAATATGGTTTTAGGTAATGCACTGTTGTTATCTTAAAGATTTATTATGCAGTTTTAAACAAGTTCATATGTTTTTGAATGTTTTTTTAAGCGTTATATACTTTTCTTATATAAGGAAGACAAGGTCATGAGCATTCAAGTTTTTAGTATAGGTCCATTGGAAACAAATTGTTATGTTGTATATCAGGGTGAAAGTGCCGTAGTGGTAGATCCGGGTGGAGACCCTAGGTCAGTTTTAAAATTTTTACAGGCAGAGAAATTAAATTTAGTTGCTATTTGCCTAACTCACTTACATTTTGACCATCTTTATGGTGTTGCAGATTTACATGCTGCCACTCAATCCCCCATTTATACCCCATCTGATGATTTGTTTTTACTGGAAACTGATTCCGGTAAGGGCGGTATGTGGGGCTTTCCAACAGTAAAGAGTTTTGAGTCTAAGGTGTTAACTTCCGGAGAACATGAAATGGGTGGATTAAAATTTATTGCATTGCACACCCCAGGACATACTCCCGGTAGTATGTCCCTATATTTTCCGGATTTAAAATTTGTTTGTACCGGAGACGTGCTTTTTTATAGAGCAGTAGGGCGTTCTGACTTACCTGGTGGAAATCATAGCACACTAATAGCTTCCATTAAAAAAGACTTATTCACCTTACCACCTGATACAATTGTATATCCCGGGCACGGACCGGAAACATACATTGGGGATGAAGTAGCAAATAATCCCTTTTGTGGAGATTTTGCAAAATAGTCATTAATAAATATAGTATTATTTGTATGTTATGTCATATAAAAGGCTATATTTTTAGTATTTGATGTATTAGGATTTTCCTTTAAAAAAAATTAGATATTTTTTTTAAATTGACCAACTATATTGGGAGGGGTATCTTTTTGTTCACAAAAATTTTTCCCCTCATAAAGTTAGAATAAATCAGTATTTTCTTAGCTATCATTTTATGCAAAAATCAATTTGTATTATTGCCTGTAGTCCTCGTGCTCAAGGCAATTCTGATTATATGGCTACACTTTATGCCAAGGGCTTAAAGCGTGCTATAAGTGACTTTAATTCACATCATCAAGGCTTAAATAGTCATCATTTTAATATTAATCATTTTGCCTTGCGAAATTATAATATCATGCCCTGTATTGCCTGTAATGCTTGCTTTAAACATTCTCAAAATCAATGTATACTTTCAGCCAAGGATGATGTAGATAAATTGTTTGCAAAAATAATGCAAGCTGAGCATGTTTTTTTGGCTGCTCCCATCTTTTTCTATCATTTACCAGCCATTGCCAAAGCTTTTATGGATAGAGCTCAACAATATTGGGCAAGACAAAATTCAATAAAACTCCCAAAAAAAACTTCAAAAAACGTAACTCTTGGTCTTGTAGCCGCAAGAACAAAGGGCGATAATCTTTTTGCCGGAACAATATGGTCTTTAAAATACTTTTTTGAATTGTTTAATTATACCATAGGTGAAAAATACTTATTTACAGGACATGATGGACCTACGGACTTTGCACAAGATGGGCGTGCTTGCGCACAAATTGAACAAGCCGGATTTGAACAGGGGAAAAAAATGCTGACTTTTTCCTTTCCTCCAGAAAAAGCTAATTAAAGGCAATAGCCACATAAAAAATTAAGGATTAATGTATTACAATGCCAGATTTATTACTTATTTCAATTATTGTTTTGCTTTGCGCCCTAATTAGCGGAATCACTCATAAGATTGGCGTACCTATATTATTGGCATTTGTTGGCTTAGGAATGCTTGTAGGTGAAAATGGTATTTTCCGCATTTCTTTTGACGATTATGCATTATCTGAATTTATTTGTACAGTTGCCCTTGTTTTTATTATGTTTTATGGTGGTTTTGGTACTAATTGGAAACAAGCAAAGCCAATTGTATTTAGAGCGTCCCTGTTGGCTTCTATGGGTATTGTTTTAACAACAGTTTTTACAGGTTTAATTTGTATTTATATTTTTAATATTCCCCCCTTACATGCATTTCTTTTAGGGGCAGCTTTAAGTTGTACCGATGCGGCTGCGGTATTTTCTTTATTGCGTTCTAATAACCTTG
>CAYJDL010000002.1:8669-28977 GCA_964368885.1 uncultured Desulfovibrionaceae bacterium
AAAATACTGCTTCTTTGCTTGAAGTAGAAAGCGGTAGTAATGACCCTTTTGCCTATATGCTTACAATTATTATCCTTACCATGATGAATGGTCAAGCTATGGGGCTTGAACTTGCCATAATGATCATAAAACAATTGGGTCTTGGCGCATTATGTGGGGGGATAATAGCCCTGCTATCTGTTAAATTTTTACGCCATTATATGTTTCCTGTTCCCGGTTTTGACATGGCCTTTCTTATTGGCATTGCTCTTCTTGCTTATGCCTTACCTACTGCTGTTGGAGGTAATGGTTTTTTAAGTGTTTACATTGTTGGTATTGCTCTTGGAAATTGCAAACTTGAGACAAAAAAATCTTTGGTGAACTTCTTTGATGGTTTTACCAGCTTAATGCAAATGTTAATTTTCTTTTTGCTAGGTTTTTTATCTTTGCCGCATCTTATTCCAGATGTATTTGTGTCGGCATTAATCATTGGTGCCTTATTAACTTTTGTGGTTAGACCATTAGCAGTGAGTATATGTTTACTACCATTTAAATGTAGTCTTGGGCAAAAATTATTAGTATCTTTTGCAGGCTTAAGGGGAGCATCTTCGGTTGTATTTGCCATAATGGCTACAGTTCATGAAGCCGAAACACCGGGAGATCTTTTTCATACCGTTTTTTGTATTGTTTTAATTTCAATTGTATTTCAAGGTACTCTGCTTGCTCCGGTAGCCCGATTGTTAAAAATGTGTGATAATAGCATTAATGATGCAAAAATATTTAATGATTATACTGAAGAAAGTAAGGTTAGTATTATTTCTCTAGATATTTATGATGAACATCCTTGGGTTGATAAATGCTTGCATGAAGTACACCTACCGCCTTCTATGTTAGTGATTTTAGTGTATCGTGATGGACAAAATATATTGCAAGACGGCAATACTATTATTAAGCCAAATGATACAGTGGTGCTTTGTGCGCCTCAACATCAAGCTGATCTTGATTTTACTCTTTCAGAAAAATTAATAGAAAAGGAAAGTGCTTGGGTTGGAAAAAGCATTGCATCTTTTGCTCAAAGCGATAAAAGACTAATTGTTATGCTTTTGCGAAATGAAAGAACTATTATTCCGCATGGTAAAACTATGATTGAGTCTCAGGATGTGCTGGTTATGCTGGAGAAATAAAGTAGTTTGGAAGCACTGATTTTATTTAAGGAAATGCTGATTTTTTTTTCCACAAAATCGCTTTATTTAAACTTCAAGCAATACTTTAACTAATGGTCATTAAAATTTTTGGCGATATTGTAAGGATTGGCGCAAAGTCTCTTTGTCCATATATTTAACTTCAGATCCAAGTGGCATACCTTGAGCAAAGCGGCTAATATTCATAGAAGGAAAATTTTTTATAACAAGATTACGCACATAGGTTCCAGTAGTGTCAGCCTCAAGGGTAGCCCCAAGAGCTAAAACTAACTCTTTTACTTCGCCTTCTGCCAAACGCTGTAGCAAATTATCAATATCAAGACCTTCACTGCTGGCACTTCCGGCTTGTAACAATCCACCTAAGATAAAATATTGCCCTTTAAAAATACCACCTTCCTCTAAAGTAAGCATACTATCCCACTCACTTACCAGACATAAAACATCTCTATCACGGTTTGTATCTTTACAAACGTTACAAGGATCTTCGGAGGTTAAACCACGACAACGTGAGCAAAGGTGTAAATTATCACGCAAATCATGAATAGCAAGACCAAGGCGTCTTGTTTCAGATTCCGGCCACTTCAAAAAAGTCATGGCAATACGCATTGCAGATTTACGACCAAGACCGGGTAAACGCTGCAATTGGTCTATAACTATCCGTAATGGTTCGGGAAGTTGACTGCTCATAATATATTGTCTTTAAAATTTAGGTTAGCATAACATAATAGTTAAAGTTAAACTTTAACTGTTTGTTAAGCAAAATTTCTTGAAGTAGCTCAGTCATCATAAAGGGGGAAATTTTTTGCTTACAAAATCTTTCCCCCAAAAAAAACAACGTATTTTAAAAAATTCCGGGTAATTTAATGCCGCCGCTGATGGTACTCATTTCCCTTTCAACGCTGTCTTTTGCAATGCGATTAGCTTCATTTACAGCTACAACAATAAGATCTTGCAGCATTTCCACATCTCCGCTTTCAAAAACAGATGGCTCAATAGTTAAACTTTGTAATTCTTGTTTGCCTGAAACTTCTACCTTAACCATTCCGCCACCACTTGAAGCTTCAAAGCTTTTCTTGCCCATTTCTTCTTGCATTTTAGAAATTTTATTTTGCATTACTTGGGCTTGACGTAAAAGGTCATTCATATTCTTCATTATATTATACTCCTAATTAATTGGTCGCACCTTACATATGGATGCGTTAAAAATATTTAAAATTTCTTGCAATTCCGCACGAGTTGAAAATTCTTCAATTAAAATATTTTCAGGCTTATAATTGATATTAGGTTCAACAAGATCAATTTCAATTGGTACTTGACAAAAATCACTGACAATTTTTGCCAAAATTTCTTTTTTCCTCAGAAAGGTATCAAAAACTATTTTAGCCTTAGTTTGAATGCGTAAAACATTGCCCAAAAATTCACCTTTAGACTGGCGCAATATATGCTCGCCAATAGTACCCTTAAAACTATTTTGCACACTTTCCCATGATGGTAATGTGCTAGGTTTACTGTTTGTTATTGCTGTGTCTTGGGTCAATATATTTTTTTTTTCATTAACTTGAACATGGTCATTTAATGTTATGTCAACATCTTCAATGTTTTGGGAGGTTGCGCCAACTTCATTAAAGTTTTGACTTTGAATAACTACGTTCTGGTTTAAGTCATTTTTTTTTTGCTCTTGCAGTGTTTGTTCTGCAAAAGATTGTGTTATTACTTGATTATCTTGCCTTCCTTGCTGCTCTGCATTATTTGGACTTGCCAAAGGGGGGGTGTCCTTAGGGGTTGAATTTTGCACAACATTTAAGGGTAACAAGCGTGGTAATAAGGTTAAATTTAACAATAATAATTCAAGGGCAGAAGCCGGTTCAGGACTGTGAATAATTTTATGCTGCGCATCAAGACTCATATGCCAAGCACTATGCAAATGAGCCGTACTAAATTGCTTTGCAAGTTCTGACCAAAGTAAATACTCATCTTGATTAAGTTCTAAGGATGAAGCTATGCTTTGTCCAACCTCACTTAGAAGAAAAAGAGTACGCCACAAGTGAGTTAGTTCTCGTAAAAAGAATACAATATCTATACCTTGCGCACTGAGATTTTGCATTATTTCAATAATTTTAGGGCAGTTTTGACCGGAAATAGCATTAAATAAAGTAATGAATAATTCTTGCCCAGCAAGCCCAAGCACATTACGAGTGTTTTCAACACTTAAGTTATCGCCACCAAGAGCCAAGGTTTGACCCAATAAAGACATACCGTCACGCACAGATCCGGCTGCTCTTTTAGCAATAATTCTTACTGCTTGAATGTCAAAAGTTGCATTTTCTTCATTTAAAATACGACTTAGATGCGCTATGAGAATATCTTCTGGGACTTGCTTAAATACAAAATGCTGGCAACGACTGACAATAGTGATAGGGAATTTATGCACTTCCGTAGTAGCAAAAATAAATACAACCCTTGGTGGCGGTTCCTCTAAGGTTTTTAAAAGCGCATTAAAGGCAGATCGTGTAAGCATGTGCGCTTCGTCAATAATAAAAACCTTATAGCGACCCTCCATGGGTGCATACCCAATATTTTCACGCAAAGCTCGTGCATCATCCACACCATTGTTTGACGCTCCATCAATTTCGATAACGTCAACATGAGAACCTTGGGTAATCATGCGGCATTGATTGCACACATTACAAGGCTCTGCTGTTGGAGCCTCATTACAATTTAAAGCTTTGGCAAGGATACGAGCAATAGTTGTTTTACCAACTCCTCGAGTTCCACTTAATAAATATGCCGCCGCCAGTTGCTCTTGAGCTGCTGCTCGTGAAAGAACTGTAGTAATAAGATCTTGTCCTGTGACCTGCGCAAAGGTTTGTGGACGATAATGTGTAGCAAGAGATGAGTGTTTCATATGCAAAAAATTTTCACAATGCTGAAAAATCGAAGATAGTTAAATAAGGGAGATTTTTAATAATCTCCCACAAATAAAGTGTAATAATTTAAAAACTATAGCGGCAAAGCCAGCCTTCATATTTAGTATTATTACCTTTAACAACATCAAAAAACTCTTTTTGTAAGTGCTTTACCACAGGTCCGGCTTTTCCACTTCCAATAGTACGCCTATCAACAGAGCTAATGGGAGTTAATTCAGCTGCAGTACCACTAAAAAAGGCTTCGTCAGCACAATAAAGTTCATCACGAGTAAATTGTTGTTCTTTTACACTATAACCAAGATCCTTGGCAAGCTGTATAATGCTATCACGAGTTATTCCACCTAAAATAGATGTTAAAGGTGTTGTCTTAATAATATTTTTGTGCACAATAAATATATTTTCGCCTGTTGCTTCGGCAACAAAACCATTAGTATCTAGCATAAGAGCTTCTTCATAACCATCTGATACTGCTTCAACCTTAGCCATAACAGAATTGACATAATTACCGGAGGCTTTAGCCTTGGTCATTGTAGCATTCACATGATGACGAGTAAAAGTAGAAGTTTTAATACTTATGCCATTAGCTAAAGCATCCTCTCCAAGGTACGCACCCCAAGGCCATGCCGCAATTATGGTTTGTATTGGATTGTCCTTTGGATGAACACCCATTGCACCAGCACCAATAAAACTTAAAGGACGAATATAACCTTCGGCAAGTTTATTTACTTTTAAGGTTTCAATAATTGCATTGTAAATGCTCTCATAACTATGCGGAATTTGAAAACCCAAAATTTTCATGGAATTAAATAAACGTGTTACATGCTCATCAAGACGAAAGACAGAAGATGTACCGTCAACACATTTATAGGTACGAATACCTTCAAAAACGCCGGTGCCATAGTGCAGGCAGTGCGAAAGGACATGAACATTAGCTTCAGCCCATGGGACCATTTTTCCATCAAACCAAATAAAATCAGTTGTTTGCATTTAATACCTCGTAAAGTATGGCTTTTTTTATGCGCCATAAACACATTTAAGAAATGCTGATCTATTACTTTTTTGGGGAAAACTTTTTGTGAACAAAAAGTTTTCCCCAAACCCCTTTCAAAAAAACCTTCATTGGAAATTTTCTAATGAAAAATTCCATTTACTTCAAAAAAATAATTTAATCAGTATTTCCTAAAAATTTATAGGCTATATTATTGATAAAGGCAAGCTCTTTGCCTTTCCTAGCTTTTTGTGAAAACGCTGATTAACTATGATATTTTTTAATATATTCACTTAATCTGCGCATAGCTTCACGTAAATTTTCCATAGATGTAGCATATGAAATGCGCAAAAAACCTTCAGCTTGTGAACCAAATTCACTGCCAGGAGTTATGCCAACATGAGCTTTTTCTAAAATATCAAAGGCCAATTTAACAGAATCTCCATCAAACTTCTTAGCTAAGTGCTTGGCATTAAAAAGCATATAAAATGCGCCGCAAGGTTCTACCGGAATATGAAAGCCCATTTCACGCAAAGCTTGAAGGACATAAAGACGTCTTTCATTATAAATATCACACATTTGCTTTGTTTGCGGTCCGGTATTTTCCAAAGCATGTATGGCAGCAATTTGTGCTACGGTATTGGTAGAAAGCAAAAATCTTTGCATAAAGGCAATCATAGGTCTAACGCACCATGGCGGCACAATTAAAAAGCCAACCCGCCATCCGGTCATAGCATAAGCCTTTGAAAAACCACCAATTACTACAGCGTTTGATGTAAATTCTAAAATACTGTGCTCATAATCAGTATAGTTTAAGCCATGGTATATTTCATCTGAAACGATAAGCGGTTTACTTTCATGAGCATTTGCAATATCTGCTATAGCTTGCATGCGTTCTTTTTCCATAACAATTCCGGTAGGATTGGATGGAGAATTAATGATAATAGCCTTGGTGCGAGCACTTAAAGCCTTTTTCACATCTTCAGGTGGGTATTGAAAACCTTCCTCTTCATGGGTAAGAACTTCCTTAACTATACCGCCAACATGCTCAACAAAGGTGGGATAGCAGGCATAGGATGGATTGGATAAAATTACTTCATCTCCGGGATTAAGTAAAGTTTCAAAAAATAATTTCATTCCAATAGAAGAGCCGGGAAATATAAGCACCTGATCTTCATGAAAAGTAACGCCATATCGATCTAAATAATACTTAGCCACTGCTTTACGTAATTCAACCATGCCTTGTGACGCTGTGTAGTGGGTGTGACCAGCATCAAGAGCCGCTTTGCCCGCTTCAATAACGCAGGCAGGAGTATCAAAGTCAGGCTCACCCGCTTCTAGATGTACCACATCTATTCCTTGTCTTTGCATACATTGCGCACGATCTAAAATTTCCATAACCAAGAATGATTTGACATTGTTACAGCGTTCACTCATTTGTGACATAGTTCTTTCCTACTCTCCTTTGTTCTATTTACTATAACAGGCAAGCATAAAAATTAATTTAAAAGCTGCCTGAAATGTCCCTAATTAGGTATATAAAGTCATAAAGTTTTTTATTCTAAGAAAAAAACGTTTCTTGCAATAAATATGTTAATTGCCATATTTTTACAAAAAACGTTGCCTTACATAAGCAAAAGCAAAAAGTTTTATTTATTTACAATCCATATTGTAAGAGCATAAGCACAAACCCAAACTAATGCTCGATTAAGCCAAGCAAAAACTACTTTTCCTCTTAAAGTTCGACGTATGCTAATGCCAAGGGCTAAGCTACTTCCCAGAAAATAAAAAAATAAAAAACCAAGGCTTGCAAAAAAACCAAATTTTAAGCCGATACTTGTGGTCAAAATAAGGGTAATGACCGCTGGCAAACAAGATAGTTGAGTCGGGTTTTGTCCAAAAGGAACACCTTGCCGCCATCCTCGACCATGTACTCCAAAAGACATAGCTCTTTTTTGTTCATAATTGTAACCCGCATCTTGTGTATAGCCACGGCTATCTTCCTCTACAACTTCAGCCTCTACAACTTGTCTTGCATGTTGCTCTGAGCCTGAAGGTTGTACTGGAAAATTCTTTTTATGAGAATCCGACGACATAAATACCTCTTGCTTAATGTCAGGAAAAAATTCTCCAAATATGTGATTACTAGGGAAAATGCTGACTTATTCTTTTTTAAGATTTAATCATTGTTCCCTTAAATTAAAATCTTTCAACAATCTCAAATAGTCTTGTAACCTAAAAAAATAATAACCGCAATTATTTTTGTGTAGAAGCTTTAAATTAGAACACATGATTTTAATTTCAAAAGTCAAATAGCATAGCGTATCTTGTAAAGGCATTGAAGTTGTAATGGATTGCCACGAAAAAACGCTTATTATTTCAATTTTTAACGTAAATCTCGGAGTGTTTCCTATAGTTCTCTATGCATTTGATTATCTTCATCAGCAAATGCGCCTTGCCAAACTACATTTTTATAAATTTGTGGAACTGTATCACCCTCAGTGCTAATGCAAAGTACAGAAGAGTTGGTATTAAGCTCTAAGGTTTCACGATACTGCTTAGCCTCATTATGAGTCATAAGCCAATGAACAAGACCGGTAGTGCATGCACCGGATTCACCTGAAATAATTGGTCTATCTCCCATTAAAGGCGCAGCTAAAATACGCATACCGTTAGCGGCAATATAGTCAGGAGCAGAAACAAAAGCAAATACGTAATCTCTAATAATAGGCCAACTTTGAACACAAGGCTTACCACAAGCCAAGCCTGCCATAAGAGAAGTTAAATCACCCTCAACTGTGTGAGCATTACCATCATTGGCTACTGCCGAAATATAAAAACAAGGAGCACTGTGAGGTTCCATAATAATACATTTTGGGGCATTACTGCCATAAACAGCATGTAAAAATGCCACTATACATGCCGGAAAAGCACCTACACCGGCTTGCAAAAAAATGTGAGTAGGCATGACAGACATGCTTTGTAATTGTTCAAATATTTCTAATGCTAAGGTTAAATAACCTTGCTTAATCCAAAGTGGAATTTCTTCATAACCGTCAAAAGCCGTATCCTGTATAAGAATATGCCCTTCAAGTTTAGCTTTTTCAAAGGTCATCTGGACAGTTTGGTCATAATTTAAATCTGTAATGATGCAATCTGCACCAAGATCTAAGATATTTTTTTTGCGTCCAAGCTCTGTACCACTAGGCATATAGATAATGGCTTTTTGTTGCAATTTTTTGGCAGTAAAGGCTACTCCACGTCCATGATTGCCGTCCGTTGTGGAGGTAAAAACTATATCACCCATGGCAGCTCTAATTTCTTTTTTGCAAAGATATTCAGAATTTATGTTTTCAAAAGGTTGCTTCAGAATTTTTGCTAAATAACGACCCATGGCATGAGAAGCACCAAGAACCTTAAAAGCCTTAAGTCCAAAGCGTGTAGATTCGTCTTTAACCATAAAATGAGCTAAACCCATTTCTTTTGCAAAATTTGGTAAGGAAATAAGCTCTGTAGATGTGTATTCCGCAAAACTTTTGTGATAAGAACGAATTATACTAGCTTTTTCCAAGGTAAAATCATCAAGGCTTATTCCTTGATCAAGAGTTTGCATTTGAGAATTTTTATGTAAAAGTATTGACATTTTGGTCTCAATTTAGTTTAAAAGTGCTAAAATTCATGATATAGTTGCTTTACAAAGATAAAACATTAACTTGCAGGATGATTTTCAATTACTTTCCAATCCTTGGTACGCAACTCCACCGATGACATGCCATTGTACATAGAAATAAGTGGCGAAAAAGCAAGGTAAATATATTTTCCTACAATATTAGCTGTAAATTCTGCTGATTTACGCCATATTTTTGCATGTAAAGTAATACCTGTGCTTTCGTCAATTACTTGTAATAACACATGTTCTTTAAGGTAGCCAAAATAACGTATGCTTTTGACCAAAAGTGGGGGAGAACCAAATAAAGGTTCGGCATTTCCTAATCCAAACGGCTGTAATACTCAAGTTCTCTTAAGAAAATGGCATTGCTTGCTGTTGCAAAATCTATGGCAGAATCCAAAGATAAAGTAGCAGTAGGGCGAATATTTTTAAAATAATCTTGAACTACATTATTAAACTCTTGGCGTAAAGTATTTAGATTTTTTTCTTCAATGCTAAGTCCAGCGGCTGAGGGATGTCCACCAAAAGTGAGCAAAAGATGAGCAACCTTGGTTAATCCTTCATGTAAATCAAACTCCTTAATTGAACGTCCTGAACCTTTAATGCAAGAAACTCCATCACAAAGGATTAACGTCGGTAAATAAAATTCTTCTACAATTCGTGAAGCTACAATGCCAATAATGCCTTGATGCCAATGACTTCCATAAAGCACAAGGGCAAAACACCCTTTAGCAATTTGTTCTTTCGCTTGCTCTCGTGCTTCTTCATGAATACATTCTTCATCCTTACGTCTTAAAACATTTAATTCATCAAGAGCCTTGGCTAAAGTAAGTGCTTTGTCATAATCACTACATCGTAAAAGCTCTAAAGCTAAGTGAGCATGCTCCATACGTCCGGCAGCATTAATGCGCGGGGCTAAAGAGAAAACTATTTGACCACTGCTTAATTTTGCTGCTCGATCATAATTGCATATGGTTTTGAGAGCCGCAAGACCCGGTCTTTTGGCTTGATCAATAATAAGCAAACCATTTTTTACTAAAATTCTATTTTGACCATAAAGAGGTACAAGATCTGCTAATGTGCCAAGGGTTACAAGGTCTAAAACATTGCGCATATCGTATTTATTACCGCTATGCTCTTGCAAAGACTTATTGACAGCACACATTAGAAAAAAAACTATTCCAACTCCTGCCAAATCGGGGCAAGGACATTGAGCCATACGAGGGTTACAAATAACGTCAGCCGGTGGTAAAATATCCGGTGCCAAGTGGTGATCTGAAATAATAATTGTTAAGCCAAGATTTTTGGCATGTGTGACCGCTTCAAAGTCTGATACACCACAGTCAACAGTTAAAATTACCTCAACACCTTTTTCATGTAACATATCAATATTTGGAATATTAAGACCATAGCCTTCCGAACATCGTTCAGGAATATGAGAATATGCTGTAAATCCATGTGCTTCCAAAACATCTAGCACAAGGGCTGTAGACGTTATACCATCTACATCATAATCCCCCCAAACAGCAAATTTTTTTCCTTCAAGTAATAGTTTAACTATTAAATTAGTTGCCTCTGACACCCCAGGCCATAATTCTAAGGAAGCAAGGTTGCGCAGCAAAGGTGAAAGAAAATCTTGGATATCACATTCTTTTTCAAAGTCTCGTAATTGTAACAAATAGAGCAAAAGTGGGGAAATGCCAAGAGCATGAGCTTTGCCAATTTCATGAGAACTCATACAGGTTAGCGATGAAAAAACTGGCGCATTTTCAAAAGGCACTAAATCTTTTTTATCGTCTGTAGCACATTGAGGCTTTTGTCGCAATATCCATTTTTTCACAATATCTTAACCACTATCCTTTTCAGTCTCTTGACTAAACTTGTTTGCTTTGGCTACAAAAGATTTAGGTACAAAGTTTTTCTTTTGCATCCAATGTAAAAACTTTAATCCTAATTCATGTTCGGGAGCTGCTTCTAAAACTTGTAAAAGATTTTCCATGCATAGATCATAATCTTTTAACTCTAAAAAGGTACGTGCTAAATTAAAGTATAAATTTTCATCAGCTTGGGTTAAAGCAATTGCTCTTTGGTAATAGTCAGCAGCTTCTAAGTGCATAGAATTCTTACGCAAAGAAATACCAAAATCATTAAATAAGTGCTTATGCTTAACTTCAAAGGTTCCTTCTAAACGAACTAACCTTTCAAAAATATTCTTAGCTTTATCAGACTGACCACGCTGTAAATAGGTAAGACCTATACCAAAATTAGCACGGATATTATCTTCATCAATTGCTAAAGCTGTTCCATATTCATATTCGGCAGCAAAATTTTCACCATTTTTACGATGTTCATCTCCGGAATCAATACTTTTTTGTAATTCCTGCATCTTAGGATACACAGAACTCATATAAAATTCGGGTTCCGGAGAAAATTTTTCCATAAGCTCATCTAAGGTTATATTGCGCTTAGATCCAGCCGGAACAAGATTGCTATTTAAAGGTTGGCATTCTAATTGACCACCTTCCTTGGTTTCCACAAACCAATAGCTTTTTTGAACGGTTCGTCTTGTGGTCGTGCCAGTTCCAATTTTTTTGATTTCTTGAGTGGAAAAAACACCTTTTACATAATTAGGGTCATTTTTATGCGACATAATTTTTGCCTTTATTTGTCATGACACGCTTATTGAAAAATCAACTTTTGTCAGAAATTAAACCATATTTATCAAGATAATCATATTAACAATTATCTCACTCCCTAAGTAAAAAGTTATATATAATAACTTTAATATAATAAGCAAAGCTTTTTAAATGTTTGCAAAAAAAATTAACAATTTTAATAATGTTAACGTTAAATGCTTTGTATTTCTTTTATAATATCTTGAGCAACACCAGCTGGATCTTGCGCTAAAGTTATGGGTCTGCCAACAACTAAAAAATGTGCTCCGGCTTGACTTGCTTGCCTTGGAGTCATAACTCGCCTTTGATCATCAAGATTTTGCTTGGTGATTTGCTCAGCAGGTCGAATGCCGGGAGTAAGACATAAAAAATCTTTACCACAGTTATTTTGAATAGCTTGTATCTCGTGACCTGAACTAACTACACCATCAAGCCCATAAGCATAAGCTTTTTTGGCAAGATCAAGCACTAATTGTCCAACATTGCCATCATTTAAGGGTAATTCGCCTTGTTCCATGCTTGTAAGCACTGTAACTCCAAAGATAAGCGGACGAGATTTATTATTACTATCTTTGTCCATTGCATGACTTACTGCCTTAAGAGCAGCCTTGGCCATGCGCTCTCCACCTTGTACATGTATTGTCAATAAATCCACACCCATAGTGCAAGCTGAAAGAACTGCGCCATGCACTGTGTTAGGAATATCGTACATTTTTAAGTCTAAAAAAACCTTAAAACCCATTTCTTTTAAAATAGTAATACATTTAGGTCCACCTAAGACGAAAAGTTCAAGTCCTACTTTAACCCATGGAACAATACCTTTTAACTGTTTTGCCACATCATAAGCTTGTTGTACATCTTGAAAATCAAGAGCTACAATAAGTTGTGTCTTATACATTAGTTTTTCTCGGTACTATTTAAAGATGCAACTTGATCCAAAATAATTCTTAGAGCATGGGCATTATTTTGAGGTGTTATGGAAGCTGCAATATATGCAGCACGAAGTTGATCGTAAGCACGATCCAAATCATCGTTAACTACCCAGTAATCAAACCAATGTGCCTCTTGCAGCTCAAAAGCGGCGTTGGTTATACGCTGTTTAATTTGTTCTTCGGTATTAAATTTTCTATCTTCAAGTCTTTTTTGTAATTCTTCCATAGAAGGAGGCATTATAAAAATATATACTGCTGATGGCAAATTTAAACGCAATTGGGACGCACCTTGTACATCAACATCAAAAATTATACTTTGCCCATTTTTCACCATGTCCAAGGTCTTTTTAAGCGGGGTACCATAAAAACTGCTGTGTACATGTGCCCACTCAGCAAAAAAACCAGCATTTCTTTTTTCTTTAAATTCTTGAATTGAGACAAAGTTATAGTCTTTGCCATGTTCTTCACCTTCACGACGCTCTCTTGTTGTATAAGATACAGAAAAACCAAATTGAGGAAATTCTTTGCGTAAACGTTTAATAAGGGTTGTTTTTCCAGATCCTGAAGGAGCGCATATTACTAAAACCACTCCACTACTTTCTAATGCCATTTCTAACTCCTATACCTTGTTAATGCTATCTAAAGCATGTTCTGTTTCCTGTAAAAATCTTTGACTAATAGTTTCCGGTTGAATTGCAGAAAGAATAACGTGATTTGAATCAGTAACAAGTATAGAGCGCGTTTTTCTGCCTTGAGTTGCATCTACAAGTCTTCCTTGTGCCTTAGCGTCTTCTCTCAAACGCTTCATAGGCGAAGATGATGGATTTAAAATAGAGACGATTCGAGATACAACAACGTAATTGTTAAATCCAAGATTAATAATAAGCTGTTTTTGCATAAATTTTATTCAATATTTTGCGCTTGTTCTCGGCATTTTTCCAATTCATTTTTTATATCAACCACTAAGCGAGATAATTGGACATCGGGAATTTTATTTCCACAAGTATTTATTTCTCTAAAACATTCTTGAAGAGTAAAATCAAGCTTACGTCCAATATACTCTCCAATTTGTAAAAGTTCTTTTAAACGCTGTAAATGCAAGCGTAAGCGGACAAGTTCTTCACTTACATCCAATTTATCGCCTAAAATGACAATTTCTTGCAAAAAGCGACTTTCATCAATATCTATATCAGATTGAGACAAAATTTCAGTTAATCTTGTGCGCAGAGCATTTATTTTTTCCTCTTTCACAGTAGGTATTTGCTCTTCAATCATATCTGACCAAGTTGTCATTCGCACTAACATAGAGTGAATGTCAAGACCTAGGGTATGCCCTTCGGCATTTCTGGATTCATTCCAATCCTCGAGAGCTAGGCATAAACCTTCTTCAAGACGCTGAATTAAATGCTCTTCTTGGTCATCTTGTCCCTTTGACCAAAGTGATGGTATATTTAAAAAAGCAGTATAATCAGGTATAAAATTTTCTTGTCTATGCTTTGCAAGAGTTGATAAAGCATTAAGCATGGCATTAGCTTGAGTAATATCAAAGTCAATACATCGTTCAGCTTCTGCTTTATATTGCAATACTAAACTAATGTCTACACGTCCACGAAAGGCATATTTTCGAGCGCACTTTTCAAGTCTTGCCTGTAAGCTACGCAAATTATGCGGTATATGCCAGCGCATATCTAAATGTTTAGAATTTACGCTACGCACTTCCCATTGTTGCACAAAGTCATTGTCCTCTACAAGACAGCGACCAAAACCAGTCATGCTACGAACCATGAACACCTCAAAATATGGTTATTTACTCACTCAGAATAAATATTAAATTAAAAATTAGTCTGATAGTAAATAAAGCTATAGCTTAAAATTTTTGTTAGTTTTTAGCCTAACAACCTGTTAAAAATAAAAAGTCAACTGACTTTACTAAATACTTCAACCACCAACTTTAGGGCATTGGCGTTTTGGCATATTCATTACAGGGTGCACTGGACCAACTTTATAAGGAAAAGCTCCGGTTTTTAAAGGGCTTGGTGCAGAAACTTTTTTTATTATTTTCTTACTTGCACACCTTGGGCAAGTTGGCATAACATCTTTAACAACAATGTCTTCGAACTCATGCTGACATTGTTCACAAGAAAAATCATAAATTGGCATAAAATATCCTTTACAAAAAATCGTCTTCGTTGCTATGTATATAATGTTGCAAGAGTTTATTTGCAAGTATAATTTTTACTATAATGTTAATAATGAGGAAAAAAAATGAGCAAAAAAATTTTATTGTTAGGTGGCGATTTTGTTGAAGATTATGAAATCATGGTTCCTTTTCAGATGTTACTTATGCTTGGGTATCAAGTTCATGCTGTTTGTCCGGGCAAAAAAAATGGGGATACTGTAAAAACTTCAATACATGATTTTGAGGGCGATCAGACCTATACCGAAAAAGTTGGGCATAATTTTGCCATCAATTTTGATTTTGAAAAAGTTAATACCAAGGACTATATTGGCTTAGTAATTCCAGGAGGACGTGCGCCGGAATATTTACGCTTAACGCCAAGAGTTCTTGAAATTGTTCTTGAATTTAATGCAGATAAAAAACCTATTGCTTCAATTTGTCACGGAGCACAAATTCTGGTTCCAACAGGTATTTTAAAAGGGAAAAAATGCACCGCTTATCCAGCTTTGCAGCCTGATGTTGAAATGGCCGGTGGTCTTTGGGTAAATCCGGATGCAAGCTTTAGCAATGCTGTCGTTGATGACAATCTTGTAACTTCTGCTGCTTGGCCGGCACATCCGGCGTGGATTGCTTCCTTTGTAGCATTGCTTGGAGCTAAAATTAGCATTTAAAATTGCATTGATAAATATTTTATTTTTCAATGATGTATGACATCTATGTTTTAAGAATCTTGAAATTTTTTAGAAACTCTTAAACAAAACTTGACTAAGTATTTAACTCAAGGCAAAATGCAAAAAGTTAAGGACGAGTCATTTTATTTTGAAGCTGTTTAATCAGTATTATATTAACATAATTTTCGGAGGCTAGTATGGCTGCCAAATATCGTCTGGTGACACGCAGTGATTTTGATGGATTAGTGTGTGCTGTTTTACTTAAACAAATTGGGCTTGTAGGTGATATCCTTTTTGTGCATCCAAAAGATGTACAAGATGGGCGTGTTGAGCTTGGTAGTTCAGATATCACTACAAACTTACCTTATAATCCATATGTTCACTTATGTTTTGACCACCACCTTTCTGAAACAATGCGTTCAGAGCAGGGCGCAAGTAATCACATTATGAACGCTAAAGCACCGTCAGCTGCAAGAGTTGTCTTTGAACACTATGGTGGAAATAGCTTCTTTACTAATATTGGTGATGACATGATGGAAGCTGTGGATAAATCTGATGCAGCTAATCTATCAATGGATGACATTATTAGCCCTAAAAATTGGATTTTACTCAATTATATTATGGATCCACGCACAGGGCTTGGGCGTTTTCGTGATTTTCGCATTAGTAACTATGAATTAATGATGAAATTAATTGGTCTTTGTACAGAGCTTACCATTGAAGAAATTATGGAAGACCCTGATGTAAAAGAAAGAGCAGACCTTTATAATGAACATAAAGATAAAGCCGAAGCACAATTGCATGAATGCTCTGAAATGTATGGCAATGTAATTGAACTTGATTTACGCGAAGCTAATCCAATTTGGACAACAAATCGCTTTATGCTCTATGCTCTTTATCCACAAAGTAATATTTCTATTCATATTTTGTGGGGATTACATAAAAAGAATGTTGTTTTTGCAGTAGGCAAATCCATTGTAAATCGTTCATCAAATGTTAATATCGGCGAAATTATGTTAAGTTATGGCGGCGGCGGACATTTAAATGCCGGAACTTGTCAAATACCTATAGAAGATGCGCCAAGAGTTCACTTAGAGTTGCGCCAAAAACTTCAAGGATAACTTTAGGTATGTTAAAGTAAAACTTTAACGTTTATGTTTGATAAGGAAAAGCTGATTTTTCTTTTCTTTTGAGGGAATTTTTTTGTCATAAAACTTTCCCTCAAAACTCACTTCAAAAAAAATTTAATAGCAATCTTTTATTAAAGAAAAGATTTTCATTGTTTTTTGTTGTTTCTTATTGACAATTGTAATCATTCCTAATAGCCTTTCTTATTAATTCAAATCAATTTGATTGTGCTTACAATCAAATTGATAATATATTGTTTTAATAAATACTATAATAAAATTACATTGTAACGCCTAAAAAGCTATCAATATAAATTAACTCTTAACTTTACCACAAGAGGGTTTATTATGGAAAAGCGTGAATTGATTATTATAGGAGCAGGTCCAGCCGGCTTAAGTGCTGCAATATATGCTAAACGTGCTGGTCTTGATACTTTACTGCTAGAAAAAGGAAGTGTTGGTGGGCAAATATTATTAACCAACGAAGTTGAAAATTGGCCTGGAACTATTCACGCATCTGGTGTAGAACTGTCAGACAACTTCAGAAAGCATGCCGAAAGTTTAAAAACAGAATTTCGTACAGCACAAGTGCAAAAAATTGAAATTCGTGATGGAAAAAAAATTATCATCACAAAAGATGAAGAGATAGAAGCAAAAGCATTGATTTTAGCTACTGGTGCTTATTTTCGTCCTCTTGGTTGTAAGGGTGAGCAAGATTTTGTTGGCATGGGGGTTAGTTACTGTGCCATTTGCGATGCCAATATGTTTGAAGAATTAGATGTTGCTGTAGTTGGTGGCGGAAATACGGCAGTTGAAGAAGCTGGTTATATTGCTAAATTTGCTGATAAAGTTTATATCATCCATCGTAGAGATGAATTTAGAGCAGATAAATTAGTAGTTGAAAAAGCTCTAAAAAATCCAAAAATTGTACCGATTTTAGATAGTGTTGTTGAGGAAATTTACGGAGAAGGTGTAGTTGAAGGGCTTAAGCTAAAAAATGTTAAAACACAAGAAATTTCCGATTTAAAAGTAAATGGAGTCTTTATGTTTGTGGGCACTAGCCCGAATAATTCTTATGTAAATAATGTTGTTGAGTGCGTTGAAGGAGGCTGGATAAAAACAGATCCAAATATGCACACATCACAAAAAGGGATTTTTGCTGCCGGAGATATACGAGATACCAGTTTACGGCAGATAATTACAGCTTCTGCTGATGGCGCAAGAGCGGCTATGTCTGCTTATGCATACTTAAACCATTAGTTTAAGTTTTGGTCAATTGTTTTATGGTAAAATTTTTTATTAAAAAACATACTGTTTTAGTAAGTTTATAAGAGTATAAATTTATTTAAAATTAACTAATTTCATAGTAAAGGGAGTAAAAATATGTTTGTAGTAGATCAAGATAATTATGAAGCAGAGGTTATTCAATATAAGGGTGCTGTTATGGTTGACGTATGGGGTCCACAATGTGGTCCATGCCTCGAGTTACTACCTCAAATTGAAGGAATTGAAGCTGATTATCAGGGAAAAGTTAAATTTTGTAAGTTAAATTCATCTGAAAACCGCAAGTTCTGTATGTCTATGAAGGTTATGGGATTACCTACAATTCTTTTTTATAAAGATGGTGAAAATGTGCATCGTTTAAGCGCAGGATCTGCAAGTATTGAAAATATTAAAGCTGAACTTGATAAGCTTGCATAAGATAAAGTAAACGCTGGTTTATTATTTTTTTCTTTGGGGAAAACTTTTTTTGAAAAAAAAGATTTTCCCCAAACCCCTTTCAAAAAAACTTTCAATAAGAACTTTTCTAAAGAAAAATTCTTTTCTTTCAAGTAGTTAAAGTGTTTTAATTTGACATTTTCCGAAAAAATGTTATAATTAAGTATGTATAGGGTGTTTTGTTTTCAAAAATTTTTAGACAAATGGGTATCTAGAGTCAGGTGAGATGAGGTAATTATTAGAGAATATATTAAAACAAAAAAAGGAGAAAATGGTTTTGGACAATTGAGTTTGTTAAAATAGCAACCTTAAACGGTTCACAACAACGAACACCTTTCTTTGCCAAGGGTACATAACCTGCTAGGAGACAATATGAAAAAAATTAGCATTTGTTTGACATTTGTATTTGTGTTGCTTTGCGTTTTTTCAGGTTCTGCTGAAGCAAGAAGAACACTTGTTCTTAAAAATCAAGCTCCTTTTGACTTGTATGCCGCTTTTTGCTATCAAGATAGTGTATCAAAACAATGGATTATAAAAGGATGGTGGAAACTAAATGCAAGAGGTACCAGAACTGTTCATTTAAATACGTATAATGGTAATGTCTATATTTATGCCGAAAATCGCCATAAAAAATATGCTTATGCCGGAAAAAACTCCTCAGCACGAAATTTCCTTGTGTTTAATCATGAATTTCGCACTACAAACAAAACAAAACCAACCGGAAATGAGTCAAGAATTGTGCGCTTTAACCATATAAATTATAAGCATCACACAAAAATGACCTATACATTTTACTACTAAAGATTTTTTGCACCAACATTTTATACACAGTGAAAAGGAAATAATATCAAGTATATTTAAAAAAATATTCATAAGGAGACATTATGAAAAAAATTAGCGTATGTTTGGCATGTATGTTTATACTGCTTTGTGCCTTATCCGGTACCGCAGAAGCAAGAAAAACGCTTGTTTTAAAAAACAACGCTCCTTACGAGTTATTCGCCGCTTTCTGTTATAAAAATAATGAATCACAACAGTGGCTTGTTAAAGGATGGTGGAGGATAAAAGCAAAAAGCACCAGAACCGTACATTTAGATACAAATAATGGGCATGTCTATGTTTATGCCGAAAATCGTCATCATAAACTGTATTATGCCGGGAATAATTCTTCTTCAAACCGATACTTTACTGTTTTTGATGCAGAATTTCGCACTGCAAGCGACACAAAAAGAACCTCGGAAGGCTCGAGGCGTGTGCGGTTTAGACATCTAAATTTTGAACAGAAGTCAAAAATGACCTATACACTTAATTACAACTAAACCTCCTTGACCCAAAAAATTTTTTCGTAAGAAAAAATTTAATGAAAGTTTTTTTGAAAAGGCCGACCCAACGGGCGGCGAAGCCGTTTGCGTTAGACGAGTCTTCGAGTCTTACGCAAATCGAGAGCAAAGCGTTTGGGAAAGACTTTTTGTTCACAAAAAGTTTTTCCCAAAAAATAAAATTAAAAATAAATCTATCCTTTACCAAAAGCGCAGTGAGGGTATGAACAGCTAGCGCATGCTGAGCAATAACCGCCATGTCCTAGCATAGCTATATCTTTCTGCGAAACTTCAATTCCAGCCAAAAGCCTTGGAACAATCAACTCAAAAATGCTTGCTTTATGGTACATGACGCAACCTGGCAAACCTAGAATATGAATGTCATCTAGTAGGGCATGAAGGAACATAGCCCCCGGAAAAACCGGTGCGCCATAGGTTATAATATTAGCTCCGCTTTGGCGAATGGACATGGGTGTTCTATCATCAGGGTCAACGGACATTCCGCCAGTAACTGTAATAATGTCTGCACCTTGATCTTTAAATTTATGTATAGCGGCCACGGTTAATTCTATATCGTCGCTACTAAATTCTTGCCCTAAAACTTCTGCATCATAAGCCTGAAATTTTTTCCGTAGAACAGGTCCAAAGGCGTCTTTAATACGTCCATGATATATTTCACTGCCGGTAGTTACAATTCCGACTTTTGCTTTTTTAAATGGAAGGACATTTATGAAAGGCTCTGTGGCGATTTTTTCAAGGTGCGCAATTTTTTCCTCTTCAATTAATAGAGGGATTATGCGTGTGCCGCCAACGGCTTGATCTTGCTGTACCTCTAGCAAAGTATGCAAAGTTGCAATTGAAATTTCATTAAGACAGTTAATTTCCATTAATTTTTGAGTATCAATATGTAATAGTCCGGA
>CAYJDL010000002.1:28987-30482 GCA_964368885.1 uncultured Desulfovibrionaceae bacterium
TATTGGCTAAAAAATTAATTCTACCTTCAGAAATACTAGAAAAATGAAGATTATCACCACATACAGCGGTTGCAATTCGCATTGCAGCATCATTTTCATGTAAAATTCCTTCAACGTGTTCGTAAACATAAATATTTTCTTTGCCTACACGCAAAAGCACCGGAATATCCTCTGCACAAATAACATGCCCTTTTTTAAAAACGGGTCCTTTGCGACCCTCGATAACAATTTCAGTAATATCATGGCATAAAACTTTACCAATGGCTTGTTCAACGGCAATAGATTTCATGCAACTTTGGGCAAGAGACATATGACACCTCATTTTAAATATGAATTTTAATAGCTTAATAAAGAGAAAATATGGGTAACAGCCAATTTTTGTAATTTTAAAACTTTTTAGTCCTTTTGGCTTTTTGCTTGCTTTAACCAATAATCAATACTGGAGTAAAGGGCATTAGGTTGAATTGGTTTAGATAAATGATCATTCATCCCATGCTTTAAACTTATTTCTTTATCGCCTGTCATGGCATGAGCAGACATGGCAACAATGGGCAAATGCTTAAATTTAAGATTCTTACGAATATTACTAGTAGCAGTAAGTCCATCCATTATAGGCATTTGAATATCCATAAAAACCATATCATAATCATTTATTTCTATCATTTCCATAGCTTGTTGACCATTTTCAGCAACTTCTACCTTATGACCTTGAGCTTCAATTAGTTCAACAGCAATAATTTGATTTATCTCATTATCTTCAACAAGTAATATTTTGCCAAGTATTACTTGCTCTTGTTGACTTTGACTTGACTCTAACATTGTTTCTGGATTTTGCTCAATATTTTGAATAGTAGTTGCAAGCTCAAAAGTTGCGTCAAAATAAAAAGTAGATCCTTGATCCAAAGTACTTTCAACCCAAATTGTGCCTTGCATCATTTCCACAATGCGTTTGGAAATAATAAGGCCAAGTCCGGTTCCGCCATATTTTCTGGTAGTAGACGCATCCGCTTGGCTAAAGGCACTAAATAGCTTATCACATTGACGTTTGCTAAGACCAATTCCTGTATCTTGCACAGAAAAACAATAAGTGATTTTATTGCTCTCCTCTTGAAGTACATTGTCAACACTTACATTAACATAACCGGTTTCAGTAAATTTAATGGCATTACTAATAAGATTTAAAAAAACTTGTTTAAGCCGTAAGGGATCCCCAATAAGCTTTGTATCTAAGACATTTTCATCAAAAATGCAGCCTGAAATGTTTTTTTCAGCAAATTTAGGAGTGAAAAGAGTGCGTAATTCTTCTTGAATATCTGCTAAAGAAAATGCAACAAATTCCATTTCTAATTTTCCGGCTTCGATTTTTGAAAAATCCAAAATATCATTAATGATGCGCAATAGACTTTCAGCTGAAAAAAGTATTTTATTTACATAAAATCTTTGTTGTTTTTCCAATTCCGTCAAAGAAAGTAAGTGTAAAAGACCAAGGATGCCA
>CAYJDL010000002.1:30492-37549 GCA_964368885.1 uncultured Desulfovibrionaceae bacterium
ATGGGGGTGCGGATTTCATGGCTCATATTGGCAAGAAATTCTCCCTTGATTTTGGAACTTTTCTCAGCCAAATCTCTGGCAATGGATAATTCCCTATGACTTTCCTGAATTTCATTCATTAATTTATGTTGTACGCTAAGATCTGTTATATAGCTTACAAGATATTCTTCACCGTCAAGCTTTATTTTTTTTAAGGTTAACTCAACAGGAAAAGGAGCATTTTTTTCAACATGTATTAGCTCGCCTATTGCAAAAGCATATCCAGTATTAAAGGCATGTGTAAAAAGCTCTACAAAAATTTCTTGTGTTTTACGACCATCTGTATGGTATTCAGGTATAACTTTATGGTAATTTGCAAAAAAATCATCTTTATCTTTAAGTCCGTATAGTTGTAAAGATGCTAAATTACAATCAATAGGAATAAAATTTTTATTCCAAATACATATAGCATAAGGCGCAACATCTAAAATATCCTTAAAGCGTTGCTTTGCTTTTTGTACTTCCAAAATATTTCTTTTTTCTTCGCGTAAATCTTTATAGTAAACTACTGCAACATCATCCGCACCAAACTTTGATCGAACAATATTAATCTCTAAGGGTAATGATTCACCGCTCTTGGTTCTATGTATCCACTCAAAGCTAGTATGTCCATTTTTAAAAACTTCTTGTAAATGTACTGGGATAAGGTCTGCTGAAAGATTTCCGCAAGGTTGAAATTCGGGAGAAAAAGATTTAAAATTAGTAATATAATCTTCTTTATTGTCTGCACCGAACAAATGTATTGTGGCATCATTACAATCAAAAAGCTCAAAATCCTTATTCCAAAGGTCTATACCTATGGGCAAGTGCTTAAGCAAAATTTGCATACGGTCAAAATTGTGAACTATGCTTGTGGTAGAAATTTTCTCTAAAGCATTATCAAATGTATATGATAATATATAATATTTTCCTAAAATTGTAACCCTTACCATGAAAACTTTTGCATTTACATAAGATGCATCTGGTAATAAATATGTCCAATTAAAATAACAATATCCACTATGCAAAGCTTTTTCTAAGTACTCTTGAGCTGCATCTTTTGATAATTGCCCATCAGGTTGATATTCTGGCCACAGTGAAAAAAAAGAATTTTTAAAATCGCTACTTTCATTTGCAACTGCTTCCAGCCTTGGCTTTGTGCAATCCATAATTTCTAAATGTTCATTCCAAAGGGTAGTTGGTAATAAGCTGGCATTCATAAGTTGACGAGCTAAAGCGTCCCCTTGGTTTTGTTCATTTAGGCTTGCCTCAAGATCAAAAGAAGCCTTAGGGCTAAGTTGACATAATATATATGGTTTACCTTCATAGTCCATAGGGGTTAATTTTAATTGTGAGGGTAGGGCAATGCCATCAAGTTTTTGAAAGGTGAAATCAGCATGATATTGACCATCTTCAAAAGCAGAATGAATAAAATCAGAAAAAAGATGTAAGGAATCAGTAGAGCAGGGTTGATTTAAAGGAAATATTTGTAAGTATTTTTCTCTAAAATCTGTTACGTTTTCTAAGGAAAAAAAATCTAAAGTAGCTTTATTGCAGTAAATACCTTGACCATCATAGGTCCAACAACTTATACAATCTTGCATGTGGTCTAAAAGATCAAAGGCAAAAGAGGATGTGAAGGGTATGTCAGGTGGTGCGGTCATTTTTTACTCCAATTGAAAATGCAAAAAAACAATAAAAATGCTGATTTATTTTGTTTGAGAAAAACCTTTTGTGAATAAAAGGTTTTTCCCAAAAACACTTTGCTCTCGCCGCTCGTTGGGTCGGCCTTTTCCAAAAAACTTTCAATAAAATTTTTCTAAAGAAAATTTTTTTTGCTAATATATTTGAAATCTTTTTATATTTGTCAAACTAAAATTCCGGTGGAAATTCTTGAATTTGTGCGTAATTAAATACTGGCCCATCGCTACATATATAATAAGCACCAACATTACAATGTCCACATTTTCCAACACCACAACGCATAAGTGTTTCAATAGCAGTATAAATATCAGTAGTCATTGGCAACTGCTCTAATGCGGCGAATAGATGCACAGATAATGACAGAGGTTGTGCTCCAATCTAATCCGGGATTTTCCACAAGCCCTGGTAAAAGATCGTTAATATAACCTACATGTGCGTCAATATTCGGGCTTGCCTTTGCTAAAGCATAGTAAACATGAACATTTTCAAGTTTACTCCATGCTTTTAATTCATCTTTAAGCATAAGCTCTTCATAGCTCATGGCAGAGGCTATCATAATGATATTTTTAAAATCTTTACGATTTTCCAAAGCACGAATTAAGGGCGCACGCACCGGAGCATAACCAACGCCAGAACCAATAACAAGCAAAGTGCGCCCAACAAATTTTTCATAAGGAAAGGGTACGCCATAAGGACCACGCAAGCCTATTACATCACCAATTTTTTTCTCGAAAAGACTGCTTGTAACCTTACCTACTTTTTTAATGAAAAAGGAAAAATTTTCTTCTTCCTTATCACTAAAAGGCACAGAAATCGCTATTTCACCAACGCCAAAGTCAGTAATCATAAAAAATTGTCCTCGTAACGCCGGACGTCCATGACACTTTTTATCTGTATATCTTACGGTAAAACGCTTAATATTTTCAGCTTCATCTTGAATATCAATTAATTCAACTGCTTTTGGAACATACAGCTGAGTATCAAAAGAACGCCTATGATCTACAAATGGTATTGATATTGGAGGCTTAGGTTTAGGTGCAAGCTCAGGCGTTTTAAGCCCATCTTCGTAGCTTTGCATAAGTTCCTTGGCAATTTGTACAATGTTAATATTGGCAGGGCATGAAGTATTACATCGTCCACAACCGGTACAGCCTTTTTTTCCAAAGCGGTCTTCAATATATTGAAACTTATCGTAAATTCTATAACGTACCATAGCTACGGTGTCTCGTGGATTATGCCAACCAGCATTGCGAGTAAAGCTTTGGCTTTGACATGAATCCCAAGAGCGTATACGTTTACCGCCATTATCACCGGAAGATTTTTCTCTAGTAGTGTAGCAAGTACAAGTTGGGCAAACTCTTGTACAGCCGGTACAGGAAATACAGCTTGGAGCAATACGCTGCCATAATTCATGCTCAAAACCAAGAGCAAGAGCTTGTTTTAATGTTGAAAAATCAAGATTTTCTGCAAAATTTTCTTTACTGTCCTTTAAAATTTTGTCTTTTAGTTCAAGGACATCATGATCGTGGATAATATGTACTAAGTCTCCGATAAGGGTAAGCAACCATTGACCTTTTTCGCTATGGATTTCAACCATATAGCCTTCTTCAGCCGGAGTAAGTTCTAAATCGCAACCGCAACGCCCAAAGCCCTTTTCAGTATTTAAAAAAGGTCCGGTATTTAAAGCATGACAAAAACACTGTTTAGCAGGCTGTAAACAATTTATTGCTACAACATGCAAATGCTTTTCACGCCTTGCATAATTCATATCATAATATTCTTGAGAAAAAAATTGTTGGGTATAGGATAGACCATAGGCATCACATGGGCGCACTCCAAAAAGTAAGGTATCAGATTTTAAATCTTTTTCTCCCTTTAGGACGGACATTTTTTTATTGCTATGTAGAGCACCACCTTGCCAATCTTCATCAAAGAGCAAAGCATCTTTTACAAAGACTTTTTCTTGTCCTTCCCAAGAAAATAAAGATTCTCGCTGAGGAAATACAAAAGATTTAGGTGGCATAGATAAAACGCTATATTCATCATGCCATAAAGTTGGCGATGCACCATATTGACCAAGATAAGCGTCTTCTGCACTGCCTTGTACATTATAGACATTGTAAGCTTGTTCAAAGATTGCTAGAGCATTATCTACATCATCATAAGCTAATAAAAAAACTGACATTGTTTCTCCACTTCAATCTGCTAAAATTATTTTCCCAGTTGCTAATCAACAACATATACAGCAACAGCACTAACTTTAAACTCCGGTATCTTTACAATGGGGTCTAAATGTTCATGGCTTGTAAGAATGTTGGCGGCACTTTCCCAAAAATGGAAAGGTAAAAATACAGTACCTTTGCGAATGTGTTTGGTTACATGAAGCGTTGCTTTAACTTCACCTCTGGTCGAACGGATGGCTACATTCCACATATTTCTTGCGCCAATACTGGCAGCATCATCAGGGTGCATTTCCAAAAAAGCCATGGGGCTTTCCCGTTCCAGAGCCCAAGAAAGACGAGTCATGGTTCCTGTATGATAATGATGCGCAAGGCGCCCGGTCACTAATATAAATGGAAATTCATCTTCAGCTTGTTGCCCTTTAGCTTCAAAATCATTAACAGTAAAAAGTCCAAGTCCACGGCTAAATTCTTCCTCATGTAATATTGGAGTTCCGCCATGATTTTCATCTGGACAAGGCCAACATAAACCTTGCTCATGTTCTAAACGAGAATAATTGATTCCGGCATAGCTTGGTACAAGGGTACGAATTTCTTCAAAAATATCCTCTGCACTGCTATAACTTTCCTGCTTATCTGAAATTTTTGCCATCATATCTGATAAAATCTGCCAATCCGGTCTTGTTTGCCCTATCGGCTCGACAGCAGTGCGAATGCGCTGAACCCTACGTTCTGTATTGGTAAAAGTACCATCTTTTTCTAAATAGCTGGAGGCAGGTAATATAACATGCGCAAACTCAGCTGTTTCTGTAAGGAAAAGGTCTTGCACTATAAGTAAATCCAATGAACTTAAAGCTTTTTGGGTAGTAGTTGTATCAGCATCGGAAAGGATGGGGTTTTCACCCATAACGTACAAAGCCTTAATTTCATTATTTAAAATGGCACGAATCATATCGGTTAATTTTTTGCCTTGAACATTAGCAAAATCGCCCCAAATGGGCTTAAAGAGCTCTTCAGCTTCCCTTGTTCCGGCAAGTACATAACCTGGTAATGTTTCCGGTAAAGCTCCCATGTCACAAGAGCCTTGAACATTATTTTGTCCTCTTAATGGCAAAAGTCCAGTATTTTCACGTCCTACCATGCCACAAATCATACTTAAATTAGCTAATGCTCGACAGCTAATTGTGCCTGTTACATGCTGGGTAACGCCCATACAATAAAGAATCATCGCTGTAGCTGATTTTGCAAAAATATGCGCTGCTTGCACAATATCTTGAGCATTTAAACCAGTAATTTCAGCTGCCCAATTTGGAGTACACTTTGCTACTGATATTGCTAAGTCAGCAAAATTTTCGGTACGCTTTTCAATAAATTCAGAGTCATAAAGTTCATCTTGAATAATAACATGCAACATAGCATTAATAAAAGCTAAATTAGTTCCTGCAGCTATGGGCAAATGCAAATGAGCCATTTGAGCTACGGGAGTTTTGCGTGGGTCAACTACAACAAGCTTTGCGCCACGATTATTTACAGCATCGCTAATTCGAGCAAAAGCCAATGGATGCTGGGCTGATGTATTTGAACCTATTACAAAAATACAATCAGTATGTCGAATTTCCTCAAGGCTATTAGTTGCTGCACCGGAACCAAAGGACGTGACCAAACCTGCCACAGTAGGGCTGTGTCAAAGGCGTGCACAATGGTCAATATTGGGCGAACCCATAATGGCACGACATAGTTTTGCAGCTAAATAATTTTCCTCATTGGTACATCTAGCTGAAGAAAACATAGCAAAGGATTCCGGATTGTTTTGGCGTATTTTTTTTAATTTACCAGCGACAAAGTCAAGGGCAGTATCCCAAGGCACAGATATGAAAGAACCGTCATACTGACGCAATTGCGGAGAGTGTAAACGATTATGATGATTAACAAAATCATGCCCAAGCCAGCCTTTTGCGCATAACATTCCCTTACTCACAACATGGTCAAGTTTGGGGCTTATGTCGGCAATATATCCATGCTCAACATGCACATAAAAATTACAACCGCATCCGCAATATCCGCAGGTTGTAAGGACTTTTTTCAAGGCAAACTCCTTTATATTAAAGTTTTTTTCTTTATTTTTTCTTTCTTGGGAAAAACTTTTTGTGAACAAAAATTATTTTGTTTTAACTAGTTAAATCATCTTAAAAATAAAAAAATCCACTAATCTTTAGTAATAGCTATTTTGTAAAACGTACTAAAAACATTCCGCAAAAGTGTTTATCTTTATAGGTTTCAACACGAAAAATACTACCCCCATTATCAACAGAGAAACTTTTTATAAAGTTTTTACGCTCAAAAAGCATTTTATTTTCATTTGGTAATCCACTATTTACACCAATGGCATTAACTCTATAACCTTCTTGCGCTAAAACCTTAAAGTTTTTCTTTATCTCTATGAAAGATCCAAAAGTAACAAATTGTTCCTCGCCATCTATACTAACCTTAAGACCTTTTATGCTTAAGTCAAGTTCATGCCAATCAGGATTAATCACTGTTAAAAGGCGATTACCATAATGAACTTGTAATTTTTTTCCTTTTGGCAAAACAGCCATTATTGGCTTAGAAGTTTGGGGCGTTTGACCTTTAAGAGATTGTAATGGTAAATAATTAATAACCGAACGTACATCCTCCAAGGGAAGAATTATGCGCCCACCCATAAAGTTCACACTTAAATCACTATATAAAGCCTTATGCACATTATCAAGACTTAATTCAAAATCCCTTTCCATTTCTATACCTAGGGTTTTGGCAAAATTTTCAACCATGTGAAGATGATAGTAGGTACGTTTTACTACAGGAAGGCTTTTGCTTGCTTCTAAACCAAAAGCCGGTTTACCATGACGAACTGCATACCAAGAAAGGCTTTTTTCCATTTCTTTGTCACCCTTAGCTGTCATAGTGTCATGAATATAAATCTTATGATCCGGTATAAGTAAATGTTCGTTAACCTTTACACTGACAAAGTCTGCTGTTTTGGCAAGATTAGCTTGATTTTGAACAAGAATATTTCCTTGCGGAACATCCATTTTTGGCATTTGAGCTTGATCAATTATAATTGATTGTCCCCAACGTTTTGGTCCATGCCATTTATCAATGTATTTAGGTCTATA
>CAYJDL010000002.1:37559-41019 GCA_964368885.1 uncultured Desulfovibrionaceae bacterium
AACCACTGGGTCGCGAATGATTTTTTGAATACGAGATACAATTTTATATTGAGGGTCATTACTGTCAAGGTCGGCAAATTTACGATTCATATCCCCATGCACACCACGTGACCTCTTAATAATACTGGGAAAATTAAGATTTGGCACCACCCACACACGCCCTTTTTTTACAGTATAGCGTGTTGCAATAAGGGTAGCAGCAGAAAAACCTCCTGGCTCATCACCTTGAATGCCACCTATAACAAGCATAACAGGCCCTTGATCCCCTTTCTCAAAAAAGGAAAAGTCCATATCTGTAGGTGGGTTTTTATCAGCAAATGCATCAAGCGGATAAAAAGAGAACATGAGACTAATTCCCCATAATATATATATTAATATATTATGGCAACATGGCTTATATGGAGAATACTTCATAGGGATTATCATATTAAAAAAGTTAAAGGTTAAAGACAAAAAAGATTGCTTGCAACGATGCAAACTGGTACCATGCATTATTCGAATTATTGCAAAGTGCTACTCTTTTAGGTTTAAGTACGTTTTATGTCAACCTAATTTAACAGTATTAACTTACATTTTACCGTATATATTTTTATGAGATAATTGATGAAAAATTACAACTTAATGTCTTTACAAGCATGGCGCATACGTTCATGTATTACTTTAAGAAATGAAAGCGCTACTTGTGGTAAAAGTCTTTTTGCACCAATTACCACATTAGATGATGCTCTACTTATAGCCAAAGATGGAATCTTTGTTCATGTAGATAAATATAATCCCAAAAATATACCTATAGGGTTGAAAGTAGAAGATTTAGGTGAAAAAACCCTTGTGCCAACAGCTATTAATGCCCACACTCATTTGCAGCTGTCGCATCTTAAGGGCAAAACCCTTTGGGGTCAAGGCTTTGTACCTTGGCTAAAAAGTCTTATTCCCTTATTACCGTTTTCGACTCATGATTTTGAAAAGCCAGAACTTGGATTAGCTATAGCTAACAATTTAAATTCCATGAAAAAGATGGGGACAAGTGCCTTTGTTGATTATACAAGCGGGGCTATGCATATTATTGCAAAGCATGCTTATAACCTTAATCTTAACGTACTTTTATTGGCTGAATGGTTTGGTTTTACAGAGGATTTTGATGATGAAAATTTTTTACCAAAGCGCAGTAAAGATGCATATTCAGCTTTATCCTATACATCACAAAAACATACCATAGCTTGCGGACATGCTCTTTATTCCACAGCGGCAATAACTCTACAAAAAATAAAAACATGGTGCAATTTTAGGCAAATGCCTTTTTCTATGCACTTAGCTGAATTTCCGGAAGAAGTGCAAGCTTTAACTCAAGGAAATGGCTTTTTAGTTGATCTTTATAAAGAAAATATTTTACCTAAAAACTGGAAAGCACCGGGGATGAGTCCGGTAAAATATGCTCAGCAGCTAGGGCTGTTGGATGAAAAAACCTTAGCCATTCACTGTGTCCAATGTTCTAAAAAAGATATTGCAATTTTAGAAGAAAATCAATGCACAATATGCCTTTGCCCACGCTCAAATGCTAATTTAGGGGTTGGAGTTGCGCCATTTCAAGATTACTTAAAAAGAAACATATATTTATGCTTGGGAACTGATGGGCTTAGCTCTAATAGTGACTTAAATGTCTGGCAAGAGGCTATTTTCTTACATGAAAAGTTTGACTTTCCTTGGGAAACACTTTTACGCATGCTATGTATTAATGCTTCAAAGTGTTTAAATTTCCCAAATAGTCCAATGCTTGAAAATAAAATAATTGTTGGCGCAAATGCTAATTTTACTTTTTTACCAGACGATTAAGGCAGTGCTGATTTAGTTAATGTTTCCATAAAAAATTAGGTGTAGCAATAGAGTTTTATAAAAAACTTTCAATAAGAATTTTTCTAAAGAAAAAATTTTTTATCTTTAAACACTTAAAGCGTTTTGAAGGGATGGGTAGAGTTTAAGGAGGGAAAAGAAACTTTTGGCAAAAAGTCATATACAGACGCAAAAGTGTCCCTTTCCCCCCTCAATGAAAAATGATTTAATCAATGTTTTCATAAAAAAAATTAATTTACAAAACAATGTTAACGTAGCTAATATTATCTTAACAATTTGAAATAATAATATTTTTATAATATAATTATAAATAAGGCTATTTGCATTTTGTCCTTGCGTATCTTTAGTACAAAGTGTAATATCACAAGTTATGGACACTTTGTAAAATATGTCTTTTTGTAAAATGCATTAAGATGTTATTTATATTGAATTAAATATTGTTTATCCTTCGGAGGAATGAATGGCACCTGAGATTTTAAATTGGGAAGATGGGGTATCTCGTGTGGTAAATAACCGTGGTTTATATGCAAAACTCTTAGTGCGTTTTGCTGATAGCCTTGGAGATGTGCCGGAAAAAATTAGTGCTGCTATAGCAGCCGGAGATTTGGAAGATGCTCAAATGCAGGCTCATACTGTAAAAGGTACAGCTGCCAATCTTGGAGCAGAAGTGTTGGCTGAAGCCGGCAAGGTGCTTGAAGCTGCTATTAAGGATGGAAGTGGTGTTGAACCTGCCATTGAAGAATTGCGTAAAGTCTTAGAGGAAACTATCGCCGTTATGCGTGACTTTAAAGCTTAGTGAGGATGAATAACATCTTCTTTTTGATATGTTTTTTTCCTTTTCTTCTTAATGTTAAATGTTAAGAAGAAAAGGAAATTCTTGCCTTGGTTTTTTTTATCGCCTTATCCAAAAGTTAAAATTAAGATTTAAGTTTTAAAATTTACAAGTAATTGTCATAAATTTGAAATATCACCCAATACCTAATAATAAGCTTTTCAAAGTTTTTTCAGCTCGCATTCAATTTCCCTCAGCTTAAGTATTTATAATTTATGCTTTAAAATTTAATAACCAAATTTTTTTACTTCCTATCCTTGTTTAACTTTAATAAAAACCATCATTTTATTATGTTTTTTTAGTGTCAGTGTATTGACACCGAAAAACTTAGCTCTATCTTTATTAATAAGGCGAAAAAAAGAGATAACGGCATTTTTTCCTATTTAAAAATGTGTAGGTAAATGGTCTAGGAGAATATATGGACTTGCAACAGGACGGCATTATTGGGCAAAGCGGCAGTCTTGCTGAAGTATTTCGTGTGCTAAAAAAGGTTGCTCCTTCAGATAGTACGGTTTTGGTAACTGGTGAATCTGGCACTGGTAAGGAACTCTTGGTACGTGCTTTGCATAGCTATAGTGAGCGTGCTGACAAACCGTTTATTCCCATAAACTGTGGGGCAATTCCAAAAGAATTGTTAGAATCTGAACTATTTGGACATGAAAAAGGTGCTTTTACCCACGCTATTCGAACTCGTCCCGGACGATTCGAAATGGCAGATGGTGGCACAGTTTTTTTAGACGAAATAGGGGAGATGGATTTAAGCTTGCAAGTTAAAATTTT
>CAYJDL010000003.1:0-13383 GCA_964368885.1 uncultured Desulfovibrionaceae bacterium
TCTATAAGTAAAACTTTCTTTTCCATAACTGCTAAGGAGGCTGCTAAATTTATAGCTGTTGTTGTTTTGCCAACTCCACCTTTTTGATTTGCTATAGCAATAATTCGTGACACATTATCTCCCTTTTTTTATTGTTTCACATGAAACATAAGACTTTCTCTCGTTCTTTTTATAAGGAAAATAGTGATTATGGTCAATAGTAAAAAATATAATGTAATGCTTTAATATTTGAAAAAGTTAATAAATATTTTAATTTTTAATATCTTATGAATATAAAAATTATTTTAAATTTAAAATTTTATTACCATAAAAAACTTGTCCAAGGCTAATTGCACCATCATTAAAAGGCATTTTTTTGGGACATAAAATTTTAAATTTCATATTATATAAATTTTTGTAAAGCATATGATAAAGACTAGCATTTTGCATGACTCCACCACCTAAAATAACATGATTTATTTTATATTCAGATGATATTTTTTTAACCATGTTTGCCAATGCGCAAGCTAATTCTAAATGAAAAAAATTAGCTGCTTTCTTAATGTTAAACTTCTGGGCATGCTCAAGGGTTAAAGTAAAAAGTTTTTGGCTAGAAATTTCCCAAAGTTCATCTTTTTTTTCAGGCGTGCAAAGTGGTTCATGAGGATATGTATAATTTATATTTTTTTGAATATTTTCTAAAATTATAGCTGCTTGTCCTTCATAGCTTATACTATGGCAAAGCCCTAATCCTGCACTTATTGCATCAAAAAGACGACCAGCGGAAGAAGTTTGAGTAGAAGTAAAGTTTTTATTAATCATTTCTAAAATAATAGAACTTTCCGGAATATTAGAGCAAAGCATATCTTCAAATTTAGAATCTTTAGCTAAAGGAACAGCAATGCGCCAAGGTTCTTTAATTGCTAAATCACCTCCAATTAATGGAAATGGGCTAAGTCTTCCTAGTCGTTTATGATTTTCATTGCTTGTTGGATGAGGTATGTAAAGTACTTCTCCACCCCAAATACTACCATCTTCACCGTAACCAGTTCCATCTAAAATTATGGCTAAACATGGCTGAATGGGTAGAGTGTCTATATGTTCAGCAAGAACAGCATACGCATGAGAATAATGATGATGTAAAGTAAAACATGGAACATTTAATTCTGTTGCGTATTCTTTAGCTCTTTGGCTGGAGTTAAAATTGGGATGAGCATCATAAACTATAGCTTGAGGTTTTACTTGCAGTAACATTTCAAGATGTTCTATAACTTCTTTTTGAAAAGCCAAAGTAGAAATATTTTCTAGTTCTCCAATATATTGGCTAACAAAAGCTGTATCTTTTCTAGTGAGACATATTGTATTTTTTAAATCAGCACCCATACCAAGAATAGCTAAGTTGCGTTTTGACCAACTTTTAATATAAACAGGTTCTGGCACATAGCCACGAGCTCTACGAAAAAATATTTGTTCATAGTTGTTTTTTTCAGTATGATGTACTGCACAAACGGAATCATCAGTTCTTACTAGAATATCTCTGTTATGTAAAAGAAATATTTCAGCAATATCAGATAAGCAATTTATTGCTTCTCTATTTTGCAAACAAATTGATTCGTTTGCTTTATTACCAGAAGTCATTACAAGTGCCAAAATGCTGTTATCAGGGTTAATGGTATTTAAATGCATAAAAAGAACCTGATGTAAAGGCGTATATGGTAACATTAATCCAATTGTATCAGTATCTGGTGCTAAAATGTTTGGTAAAATATCTTTTCGCTTGCAAAGAACAATGGGTTTTTGAGAAGAATTAAGTAAATTTTCTTCATAATCATTTATGTGGGCTACTTGTTTTGCAGTTTTAATATCAGATGTCATAACTGCTAAAGGTTTATGTGGTCGATTTTTATTTTTCCTAATTTTGCTTATTGATTCTATGTTAAATGCAGAGCAAGATAGATGAAATCCTCCAAGCCCTTTTATGGCAACTACTTTACCATTTAATAATGCCTGAGCAACGTGTTTGAATGCTGCTTGACATCGCATATTTTTTGAAGCATCTTTAAATGAACTTCTAGATTGTTTTTGTACAGCCCAAATACGTGGTCCACATTTTGGGCAAGCATTTGGCTGAGCATGAAAGCGTCGATTATGGGGATTTGTGTACTCTTGTTGACAAGTATCGCATAATTTAAAACATTTCATAGAGGTACTTGATCTATCATAGGGTATACTTTTGGTAATAGTATATCTTGGACCGCAATTTGTACAATTAGTAAAAGCATAGGCATAACGAATATTATTAATATCATGCATATCTTCTAGGCATTGTGAACAAAGTCCTATATCTGGGCTAATAAGTACATTATGACCGCCGATATCAGAGCTTTGTACTATTTTAAAATCTTGTTCAGTAGTTTTTATTTGAAGTGTATCAATTTTTAAAGAAGTAATTATAGCTAATGGTGGTAGTTCTTTTTGTAATTGAGTGATAAATTCATCAATATCTTGAGAATTACCTTGAATTTCAATACAAACACCTTGGGATGTATTACTTACGTGTCCAATAAGTTTATTTTGAGTGGCTAATTTAAAAACAAAAGGACGAAATCCAACACCTTGAACTTGTCCAGTAGCTAAAATTCTTTTGCGTACTAATGTATAGTTTTCTTTTTTCATAACTATATTTAACATAGTTAACTGTTTTGAGCAATTAAATTTAGAATGCTATTTAGGTACTGTTTTATATAACTAATGAAGATATTTGGCTAATAAATTATCAAGGATTTTACTGTTACATTAATCAAGTTTTACTTGTAAAGGATTTATATATGCTTCAAATGTTATTAAATTTTGATAAAATTGCAATTCAGTGCCATAATATTCCTGATGCTGATAGCATAGCGTCTGGTTTTGGTCTTTTTAGTTATTTTAAGTCTTGTGGTAAATCTGTTTTATTATTTTATGCAGGACCAAAGATTGTAAAACCAAATTTAGTATCTATGATTGAACAGCTACAAATTCCTATTATGCATGAACCTGATATGCCATACTATGATGGCTTGCTCATTACTGTTGACTGTCAATACGGTATGGGAAATGTTAAAAAGATAGAAGCAAAAGAAATTGCAGTAATAGACCACCATATTCAGGAAAGTACTTTGCCTGAACTTTGTGATTTACGACCATGGCTTGGCAGTTGTTCAACGTTAGTTTGGGACTTATTGACATATCAAAATTTTAACATTGATACAAAGCTTGGAACTGCTTTATTGTATGGTCTTTTTATGGATACTAATGGATTTTCAGAACTCAATCATCCTTTAGACAGAGATATGTGGGAAGCATTAATAATTGATGAGCATATATTTAAATTACTTAAGTTGTCAAATTTTTCTATGGATGATTTAATTCATACATCTACATCTTTAACGAACTTGTATGTACTTTGTGAAAACTTGCGTACTGTTATTATACCAGCTCCGCCATGTGATCCAAATATATTAGGTGTTATTAGTGATTTTGCACTGCAGGTTGATGGAGTAGATACTGTTATTGCCTTCTCTGTTTTACCAGACAATAATGTAAAATTTTCCGTTCGTACCGCTACCATAAATACTAAGGCAAATGACTTAGCAAAATGGCTAGCAAGTGATTTTGGTTCTGGAGGTGGACATAAGGAAAAAGCTGGGGGCTATATAGTTTTTGAAAAATTAAAATCTATTGATAAAGACATAAGCTTTCATAAATACTGTGAAATACGTTTGACTGAGTATTATGAAAAATTTCAAATATTGGACTGTTTGAAACCAGAAAGTTATGAAAAATGGAAAAATGGACATATATTAGATAAATATAGGAAAAGACAAATTGCTATAGGTTATGTAAATACTGTAGATATTTTTGGAGAAAATATTGATTTACATGTAAGAACTTTAGAAGGCGATATACAATTTAAAAGTCATATAGATAAGTTTTTGATGATTGGTATAACTGGTGAAGTTTATCCTATAGAAAGAAAAGTCTTTGATAGTAATTATGAGAGCTTTATGGAACCTTTTAAAGCAGATTTTCAATATCCCCCATCTATTCATAATATTAATACAGGAAGGAGAATATCTCTTTTATCTCAAGCTTTTACTTGTTACAGTAAGGATGTAAGTGTTGTCAAGGCAAGACGCCTTGAAGCTGACCAATATCTTAAAATTTTTACATCTTGGGATAGAGAAAATTATTATTCCGGAAATCCTTATGATTGGTTTGTTTATAGAGAATGTAATGATTTTTATATCGTAAATAAAGATATTTTTGATAAGATATATATTAGGGATTTTACTGATGAAGATATTTCACAAAATCATAATGTAGTTCAAGCTCAATCATCTGGAAATGAAAAAGTTTTTGCTTTAAATTATGGTAAAGATTTTACATTATTAAATAAAGACGATAATAAACTTCTTCAAGGTACAGCAAAATCATGGCTTGTTCAATATAAAGAAAACAAATATGAAATTTTGTCTAGCGCAGAATTTGAAGCTAAATTTAAGATAGTATGATTACACTATAAAAATATATATCTACTAGAAAGAGTTTATAAATTAATATTTTGGGGAACACTTTGTGATTAGTTTTCCCCAAAATGTAGTGCTTATTTGTAATTTTTTAGGGTTTTATCATTCCAAGTTCTTCCATCCGTAAGAAAACTTCACGACCAATCCATGCATCAGTTGCTGCATAGATTATTTGTCTTTTAGATAAAATTTGAGCTGACCAATTTGAACATTGGGAACCTTTAGATATTCGGTATTCAAAAAAATTAGCTGCAAGATTTCGCAATCCTTGTGTTTCAAGTTGATTATCCCTAGCTACATGACCAAGGTCTACTAATCCTTGTGGTTCAAATGAGTAAATCTTTTGTAATTCACGCATATCTTCTAAAATGCTAACACCTACTTTCAATATATTGGGATTACTTAATAAACTTGCTAGTTCATAGCTAAATGGTACCATGGTTAGTTGAACTAAGAAAACAATTTCTTCAGAAGCCAATTGCACTAATGCTGGATCATTGAGTTTTCCTTTCCTAAAAGAAGGTTTAGTTTCTGTATCAAAACCAATAACTCGCTCTTCATTTAAAATACTTAAAGCTTTGTTTAAAGCATCAATATTAGTGATTAATTCAATATTGCCTTCGTAGCGAACTATGGGCAAAGCATTGATGTCATCCTTAGAAAGTTTACGTTTATAATATTCAAAATGCATACTTTTTCTCTACTTTCCAATACAAAAAGTGGCAAAAATATTGTCTAAAAGTTCGTCCGGTGTATCAAGACCAGTTATTTGCCCAAGGAGAACGACAGCTGAATCAAGACGAACAGAGCATATATCATAAGGCAAGTTTTGTGCAATGTCTTCTTTAAGAAAAGCAAGTTCTACGGCAGCATCATTTAATAATTTTGCTTGACGCATATTAGGTATAATTGAATATGCATTAGGTTCAAAATTTTGAGACTCTTTGTCATTAAAAATTGTTTGCTTTATTGACTTGCAAAGTTCCTCTAAGCCAAGCCCCAACTTAGCAGAAATTTTTAAACATTTTTTCTCAAGATGTTTAGGCCAGCTTACAGGCAATAAAATTTTTGGTGAAAGATCATATTTATTCCATACAATCAATGTATTAGGTTTTAAAGCAAGCTCTAAACCTTCTTGACCAAGAGCATTAATACCTTCAGCTCCGTATTCACCATCTAAAATTAATAATACAGCATCAGCCTTACTAATAAGCTCCTTACTACGTTTAATTCCCAATTTTTCAACGCTATCTAACGCTTCACGCAATCCCGCAGTGTCAATTAATTTTATGGAAAGACCATCTATTAATAAACTTTCTTCTAAAAAATCTCTTGTTGTTCCAGGTAAATCTGAAACTAATGCACGATTATATCCGAGTAAAGCATTTAAAGTTGAAGATTTACCAGCATTTACTGCGCCTGCTAATACCACTGATGCCCCATCTTGCCAAGGACGTGTTCGATTATAATCACTAAGCAACTTAAGCACGCTGCTATGAACATCTTCAACAACTTGACCAAATTCATTCGGGCTTAAGCAATCAACTTCATCTTCAGGAAAATCAACCGCTACACAAAGTTGCATACGCAATTGTTCAAGTTTGGAACGTAATTGTATAACTTGCTTGCTAAGTAATCCTCGTAAATTATTAGAACCTAACTGTAATATAGACTTATTTTTAGCACTTATCATTTGTGCTATTGCTTCTGCTTGTGTTAAATCCATTCGACCATTAATAAAAGCTCTTCGAGAAAATTCACCCGGCTGAGCTAAACGAACATTTGAAAAATTTATAATCTCTTCTAAAATATTTAAAATTAAAACCTGTCCACCATGGCAATGTATTTCAGCAATATCTTCACCAGTAAAAGTATTTGGTGTCGGCATAAATACAGCCAAAACATCATCTAGAATCTCCCCATGATAATTTCTAAAGCATCCTCTGTGTAATGTATAAGGACGAAAATCAGTAAAATTATTACTAGCAGGTTTAAAAAAGGATTGTAAAATTTCTTTTGATAAGGAACCGCTAACACGAATAATACCAATGCCTCCACTTCCTATGGGTGTTGCTATAGCAGCTATACTATCATGGTACTGCATGTAAGTTCCTATTTAATAAATTAAATTAAATTTCATTTAATAATTAGCAAAAAAATTTCTAAAAAACATGGGGAAAACCAAAAGATTTTCCCCGCTAGAAATATTTATGATTCATAAACATTAAATCCAATAAAAATAACAAATGGGTTACTAAATACTTACAACTTTAACGTTTACGTTGAACTATAACTCGCTTTAGAGGTCCGTCACCTGAGCTTCGTGTAACAATATCTTTTGAATCTTGCAAAACCATATGTACAATACGACGATGGTATGAAGAAAGAGGTCTGGTGGAATGAGGTCTTCCTGTATTGCGTACACGTTCAGCCAAAACAAAAGCTAAATCACTTAACTTCTCATCTTGTCGAGTGCGATAATTCCCAGCATCTAATTGTACTCGCAATGTTGCATTCATTTTACGTGATATAATACGTGAAATGATATATTGTAAAGCAGCTAAAGTTTGTCCTTCACGTCCAATTAACAAACCTGAATTTTCATCACAATCAAGATGAACTAAGATTCGTTCTTCTTCAATTTTTATGTTAATTGGAACATCACCGACAATATAAGCAGTTAATAAAGAAACAGTTTGCAATGTGGTTTGTGAAAGCAAGTCATGATCTAATTCACTTATGGGAATGCGACGTATATTTTCAACATCTTCTGTATCATCAAAAATATTGTTTATAAATTGTGTTTCATCTAATTCAGTATCTGTAGGTGAAACTTTAGATAAGTCTTTTGTTTGTAATTGACCATCTAAACGTAAATTTCCTGTTTTATCAGAGTTTTCTCTATCTCTACGTCGATTACTGTTTCGAAAACTTTTGTCTTTAGCTGGCTTTGTTTTATTACTTCGACGGTCTTTAGGCTTAAAGCTTGATTTTTTTGATGTATTGCTTACTTCAGTATTTTCATTCTTTTCTTGTGCTTCATCATTAAGTTTAGTGTTTGAATTTTTGAATCCAACTTCATCCTTACTGTTGTGAATTGCACTTTTTAAAGCACTTGAAGAAGTTTCTCTTGGTTCAGGTATAGCCTTTGGTCTTTGAGACCTAGTTTTTTCAGTTTTTGATTTTTCTACATTGCTTTTTTCAATATTTTTTTCTGAAGATTTAATAAAAGAAGATTTTTTGTCATTTCCAAGAATATCCTCCATTGTGGTGCATAATTGTACACGCTTTGCACGAACAATAGCTTTACGTGCACCAACAAGTCCAAATATTCCTGATTTAGCATCTTGTATTATATCGAGTTCTAAGCGTTCGCGTGATGTATCAAAAAAAGAACATGCTTGACTGATAGCATCATCCAAACTTTTACCGGTAAATTCCTTAAAACCTTCCATAGTATGATCCTATTATAATTTCAAATTCCAAGTTAATTATTGCACATTTAGCGATATATGTACTTCTAAAAAATTTTATTTAGAAGTTGGGCTAGGTTTTTTTATTGCATGTTTGCGTAATAAAAGACCTTGCTGTAACATAGAAAGCAGATTGTTTACCAGCCAATATAATACTAAGCCAGAAGGAAAACTTAAGAACATAAATGTAAAAATGATAGGTAAGAACATCATTATTTTTTGCTGTGTAGGATCTCCCATGGGGGGACTCATCTTTTGCATTATAAACATGCTAAGACCCATAAGTAAAGGAGTTATATAAAATGGATCAGATTGCGAAAGGTCTGCTAACCATAGTATATCTGTACCGGGAAAGTAAGTAATAAAAGATGCGCCACGTAATTCAATGGATGTCAATAAAGCTTGATATAAGCCAAAAAAGATAGGCAATTGCACAAGCATGGGCCAACAACCACTGGCAGGATTTACACCAAAATTCTTATACAAAGTCATTGTTTCTCTTGATAAAGCTTCTTTATCGTCAGCATATTTTTCACGTATTGCTACAATCTTAGGTTGAAGTTTACGCATTTTTGCCATAGAGGCATAACTTTTAGCTGTAAGAGGCCAAAAAACAATTTTAATACCAATAGTTAAAAGAATAATAGCTACACCCCAATTCATTACAAGAGCATATAGATGTTCAAGGCACCATAAAAGAGCGGAGCCAAAAAATCCGAACATACCAAGGTCAATAGAATGATGCAAATTATTTGGAGCTTGACTTAAAAGTTTTGCTACTTTAGGTCCTATCCAATAGGTAACATTTTGTTGTACCTGTGTGTTAGGCAGTGCAAGTATTTCTCCTTGCTCAAGCATCACCCTAAAAACTTGATTCTTAAAAGCACCTTTCAAGGTTAAACCATTAATATTTTCGGGAGCAATAGCAGACATAAAATATGTACTGCTAGCAGCAGCCCAAGAAATATTTCCCAAAACTTGAATGCCAGGTTTAGTTAATGTATCTATATCACTTTCTTCATCATATTGATTCTCAATACCCCATGATATGCGCATTGCATCATAATAACCACCTTCGGAAGAAGTTGAATCTTCACCTACTGTATAACCTAAGCGAACAGAGCGAGTTTGATCTCCAAGGCTTACTATATTTATTTTTTCCTTTATTTCATAATTATGAGCAGAAAAGGTCATGCTTCTAACTACACGCAAACCATCAACTTCTCCGGTAAACTCTAAAGTTTTTTGACCATTTTTTAAATCTATATTTTCACCAGTAAAAGACCATTTACCTGTGCTCCATGAAGGCTGCCCATTAACCATTAAACCTAATGGGGCTACAGAGGCAGCGGTTGGAGTGATTAGGTTTACTAAAGGACGTTCCTTTGCATCTCCATATGGATTTTTTTCACCAATCCCAAAGCCTAAAATTGTGAACAATGGTTCTTTTTTTAAAGCAGCTTCATATTTTTTTAATTCAAAGGAACGCAAAATTCCGCCACCAGAATAAATAACAGCTTTGTAGAGTGGAGTTTCCACTATTACATCTTTTCCTTGTGCTGGCACAAAAGTAGACATCACAGGCGCTGGAGTAGTGTTTGAGTTTTGGTTTTGATTATTTTGGTTAGCAAGTTGTTTGGCTTGTTGTTCACTTTGTTGTTTTGCTATTTCTTCTTGAGTTGGTGTCCAGCCCATTTTCTGGGAAAGTAACATCCATCCAAACATTACAGCAACGGAAAGAACTATGGCGAGAATTAAATTTTTTGTTTGCATAAGGCCTCTATTTAATTAATGTCTTGTCGACGCTGGAAGAGGAGGGTGGGACAAGATCAATTCCCCCCTCAGCCCAAGGATGACAACGTGCAAGACGCCGTAACGTCAACCATGAACCATAAAAAATACCATGAATCAGTACTGCCTGAAGGGCATAGGCAGAACAGGAAGGGTAATAACGACATGCCTTGGGAAGCACAGGCGAAATAAAAAATCTATAAAAATAGATTGGCATCAAAAAAATATAGCGCACCCACATTTTCATGCCATTTGCTCCCCAAGGCTTTGGAGTTTTTTCAAGATCGGATATAAGTCCGTATAGATAAGATGGTAAGTAATGGTTTTGTCTAATAGGTTTTTTTTTGGAACAACTACAATATCAAGTCGTTGCGGGAGACATGTACCATGCAGACGAAAAAATTCTCGCAAAACCCTTTTAATTCTGTTGCGACGTACAGCATTACCCATTTTTTTGCTTACCGTAAGACCAGCGCGCCATCTATCTTCCTCTTGTGTTTTAGTGAATATTACAAAATGTTTAGTAAAAATACGCCTGTTAGTGTTGTAGCAGGATATAAAATCAGCTCGCTTTTTAATTCTTTGCTCGCTTGGCCAACATTTTTTCTTCGCTATTTTACGCATATATAGTGCGTCTTTTGTTTATTTTGCACTATTCACAAAAAGGTTAAGCGCTTAAACGCTTGCGACCCTTGGCACGACGGCGGCGAATAATTGCGCGCCCACCAGCAGTTGCCATACGTGCTCTAAAACCGCATGAGCGTGCTCTTTTAAGTTTACTTGGTTGATATGTTCTTTTCATTATCAAACTCCTTCAAGATATAGAGAGAAAATTTCTTACACCAGTTATACCTCTTTCGTCAAGTCTTTAGCATAACAACTTTTGGGTAAACTAGGAAAAAAATATTTACAAATATGAAATGTTTTTCTTTAAAAACTATATTTTGTTTATCATTAAAATTAAGGTACTGCACTACTAAAAGAATTTATTTTTAGAAATTCTCTTGTTGAAAGTTTTTTTAAAAGCCGACTCAACGGGCGGAGAAGCAGTTTGGGGAAAAATTTTTTCATAAAAAGTTTTCCCCAAAAAATAACTATTAAGCCTTTCCTATAAGTAGCTTTTGCAAAGTGTATCAGCACGGGCGTGGCATTTGTTGATACGCTCAGTAAGACTTTTGCGGTATTCATCTAAATCAGCAATGGGTTTAGTTGCAATGCCTGAATCCATTGCGGCCTTAGCAACAGCAACTGTTTCCCATTCTAAAATGCGTGGGTCAAGCGGTTTTGGAATTATATAGTCAATACCGTAACTAAAATCTTGACCACCATAAGCATTTTTTACTTGCTGTGGAACTGGTTCTTTTGCAAGCGCAGCTAATGCCTTGGCAGCGGCTATCTTCATAGCTTCATTTATTTGACTAGCACCTGTATCAAGCGCTCCTCTAAAAAGAAAGGGGAAACCTTGAACATTATTAATTTGATTGGGATTATCTGACCTACCTGTTGCCATAATACAATTTGGCACTGCATCTTTTGCATCAGCATAAGAAATTTCAGGGTCAGGATTGGCGCAAGCAAATAAAATGGGCTGATCTGCCATGCTTTGCACCATTTCTTTACTCAATAGATCTTTTACTGAAAGACCAAGAAAAACATCAGCACCGCTTAAGGCTTGTTGTAGGGTACAATTTTCTTTTTGCGCAAAAGACTGTTTATATTTATTTAAATCTGTTCTTCCTTGATGAATAAGTCCACGAGTATCAAACATATAAACATTTTCACGTTGAATACCCATTTCTAAATATAGATTACCGCAAGCAATGGCAGCAGCTCCAGCACCGGAAATAACTACCTTACAATCAGCCAAGTTTCGGTTAGTTATTTCGCAAGCGTTTATAAGCCCAGCAGCTGAAATCACTGCTGTTCCATGCTGGTCATCATGAAATACTGGGATATTCATTTGCTCTCGCAATGTTTCTTCAATGTAAAAACACTCGGGAGCTTTAATATCCTCAAGGTTTATGCCGCCAAAGGTAGGTTCCATGGCTTTAATGATAGCACATAGTTTATCAGGGTCATTTTCAGCTAAGTTAATATCATATACATCAATATCAGCAAATATTTTAAATAATATTCCTTTGCCTTCCATAACTGGTTTTCCGGCTTTAGGTCCTATATTCCCAAGACCAAGCACAGCTGTCCCATTTGATACAACAGCTACAAGGTTAGCTCTACCTGTATAAACATCTACTAGCTCCTCATTGGCATGGATGGCAAGACAAGCTTCCGCTACGCCAGGAGAGTAAGCAAGGGTTAAATCTTTTTGGCTTGCACAAGCCTTGGTTGGTAAAACTTCCACCTTACCCGGACGAGGTTTAGCATGATAATTCAAAGCCTCTTCTTTTGTATATAAAGCCATTGTTTACTCCTTAACTAGATTGGCATTTGCCTTTACATGACATAAGATTTCGCAACTTTTCCGGCACAATATTTTTCACTGATTCCATTACAAGCATACGGCGCATTATTCCAAGTTGATCTTGTAAAGGTAATTTCTTAGGGCAGACATCATGACAAGCCAAAAGTCCCATACAACCAAAAACTCCTTGGTCATTACCAATAAGCTCGTAATAATCTTGCTTGTTACGATTATCCCTTGGGTCAATATAAAATCTTGCCATACGATTAATACTTGTTGCCCCAAGAAAATCTTCTCTCATCCGTGCCGTACCACAAGCTGCAATGCAACAGCCGCATTCAATACAGCGATCTAATTCAAATATATGCGTGGCTAAATCATTACTCATTGGATCTTCTATGGCCTTTTCATCAAATGGCTTTTGACTATGAATCCATGTTTGTAACTTAGTGCCTACATCACGAAACCATGTACCTGTATCAACTGAAAGATCACCTATTAATTTAAAAACTGGTAAGGGATGTAATACAATATGATCTGGCAAGTCACGAGTTTGAGTTGAGCAGGCAAGCCCAGGTCTGCCATTAATCACCATGCCACATGAGCCACAAATACCAGCCCTACAGCAAAAATCAAATTGTAAACTTGCATCTTGTGTTTCACGCAATTGCATAAGTGCTACAAAAAGAGTCATGCTGGGATGCTCTTCTAGGAAAAAAGATTGCAACGTTGGCTTAATAGTTGGATTTAAGGGGTTATAACGCATAATTTCAAAGTGCAGCTTACGTCCCATTACATTCTCCTCACAATAAAATATTTTTAAGGGATGAGTACCCGTTATAATTTATATATACATGCTAAGCTTTAAAGCCTAAAGGACGCATTTTATCATCTGAAATTTGAGCATCAATAATTTTTCCTCCGCCATATCCCCTATCCCCCGGCGGAATTTCATACCAAGGAGTTGCATCTTCATAGCTTAAAGTAGGCAAGCTATCCCCTTCCTTCCAAGTTGCCAAAGTGCGGTTAAGCCACTTTATATCATTGCGCTCTGGGAAGTCTTCTCTAGTATGAGCACCACGGCTTTCAGTGCGCATTAAAGCTCCATAAGCTGAGCATAAGCTTAACTTAAGCATGCCCCTAATGCGCAAAG
>CAYJDL010000003.1:13393-14672 GCA_964368885.1 uncultured Desulfovibrionaceae bacterium
AATTCGGGATTAAAACCACAATTTCCACTTTGCAGACCAATATTTTTGCTACGCTCAAGAAGTTCTTGTAATTCATCACAAGCTTTCTGTAAATCAGCACCATTTCGGAAAATACCTACATTATCCATCATTGTCTTGTGCATAAGAGCACGCAACTCATAGCAATTTTCCTTACCTTTACGACTATAAACTATATTATCAATATGTTCATTTAATTTTCTTAATCCATCATTTGCAGCTGCTGTTCCAAAGCTTGTTTCATAGCCTTGGAGATATTCAACCACTTTCTTACCAACAATGCGACCGGCTACAACAGTTTCAGCTAAGGAATTACCTCCAAGACGATTAAATCCGTGCATATCCCAACAAGCAGCTTCTCCGGCTGAAAACAAACCTTTCAGACCATAAGCTGCGCCATCTTTATTGGTACGCACTCCACCCATACTATAATGATGTGTCGGTCTTACTGGAATAAGTTGGTTAATTGGATTTACACCCAAAAACTTAGTTGAAATATCGTATACTTCTCGCAAATTTGTTGTAATATGCTTTTCACCAAGGTGACGAATATCAAGCCATAAATGTTCACCATATGGACTAGGTACTCCAAGACCTTTCCGCATATGTTGAACCATACGCCTTGCAACAACGTCTCTAGATGCAAGTTCGGCTTTTTCCGGTTCATAATCAGGCATAAAACGATATTCATTTACATCTAGCAAGGTGCCGCCATCTCCACGACAACCTTCGGTAACTAAAATATCTGTTGGTACTGTGCCCGTTGGATGAAATTGAATTGCTTCCATATTTCCCATGGTTACGCAACCTGTTTCTAAAGCCGTAATTTGCCCACCACCATCACAAATAATAGCATTGGTAGTAGCGGGATAGACACGCCCAAAACCTCCGGTAGCAATAAGAGTTACTTTTGCTCTATAAACAATTAATTCACCAGTACGCAAACAACGACAAAAGCAGCCGCTCCAAGAGTCACCATCGAGTATTAGGGCTTCGGCTTGCATACGGTCATGAACCATTACCCCCAACTGTAATAATCGATTATCTAAGGTAAAAAGTACCGAATGACCTGTACCATCCGAAGTATAGCATGTACGCCACTTGGCAGTACCTCCGAAGGCTCGAGAATGAATCAATCCACGTTTAGATTCTAATTCTTCAGCCTCAAAAGGTTTTCCGCCTTTATAGTAGGTATGTACACCCGGTTCAACTCTACTCCATGGGACGCCCAACCAAGCCATTTCACGCATGGGAATGGGGG
>CAYJDL010000003.1:14682-25577 GCA_964368885.1 uncultured Desulfovibrionaceae bacterium
GGGCAGTATTTGCAAAAAGACGAGCTACCTCTTGGTCACAACCCCAATCAGACCCTTTTACGGTATCGGCAAAATGTACGTCGGGACTATCGCCTTGACTCATAGCGGAATTAGCTAAGGCCGCTTGCATTCCACCCATAGCCGCCGAAGAGTGCGATCGCTTTGGAGGAACAACAGATAAACAAATAACGTCAAAACCAGCTTGAGCTGCTTCAACAGCAACCCTTTCTCCGGCAAGTCCGGCTCCCATACATATAAGATCCGTTTGAAAAGTACGCATGTATACTCCTTGGTATCAAAGCATAGTAATGTTAATTTTTACTAGTGTTTCCCATGCTATTAAACATTAATATAGTGAAAACGAATCATAGTCACAATGCCAAGCACAACATAAGCAATTATTAAGTACCATGTGCGCTTTGCCCAAATACTTCGAGTAGCTTCAATAATAAAGCCATATTTTACTCCTACCCTAAAAAGACCAATACCAAGATGTATACCTACGCTAAATAGTAAAACAAGATAAAAGCAGGTCCATCCACTTTGTTCACGTAGGGCTGAACTTTGAGCTGTAATGGGTAATGCGTCTAGAATAACATATATATGAATGCTAACCATAACCAAGACAATAATAGCTGTTATTACCTGCACAAGCCAAAGCCACGTATCGCAGTGTTTCATACTTTTAGCATGTTTGTAGAAGACATGTAGAGTTCCTACTTGCAGAGGCATTTTACGAGCAGCTATAATAAAATGGGTAATCATAATAAGCAAGATTATAGGTCCGCCTACTTGTGCAAGGTATAGCTCTTCCAAAAGCCAGCCAAGACTATCCATAACTTTAGGACTTAAAAGGATAGAACTTACAAATACAAGATGCATTAAAGTGAAAAAAGCCAAAACTACGCCAGTGCTAGCTTGAATCAAGTCCATTCTCCCAGATAAGCTAGTTTTAGCTATGTTTTCAACAGAAACCATGCCGTCCATAAATGCTCCTTTAGTTTTAACATAAACAATTGTTACAAATGTCCTCAATAACCAGACACAACTAATGTGATTATTTACTTTTTTTGGTTTTGTATTAACCTAGTTAACTTTTTTGCAATAAGGGTATTGGCTAAGACGTTAGGGTGTCTATCAATAGGGATAATATATTTTTCCATATCATCAGCATAATTAGGCAACCAATCTTGCATATCAATAATTGGAATTTCACCCTTTAAAGGGGGTAATTTCTTAGCCAAGTTAGAATTATTAGTCGGCCACACTAAAACAGTAGAAATGTTATTTTTAGCAACTTTATCCAATTTCACTTTTGCCGTATAAATAATGGCTCTTAAAAGTTCAAGCCGTTTTTCATATGTATTTAAAGGTTGGAATAATTGAGATAATTGCTTACGGTAAAAAATAACTATATTACTTTTTGTAAGCCATTTAAAATATTTTCTTTCCCAAGGGAAAGGTGGAATATCGGCAAATGTTCCTTTTCGTATGGCTTTATCGTTTTTTACTAAATATCTTGGACCTTGATCGTTATTCCAAGAGAGAATACCAGCTGCCCGCAGTAAATGATCTTCAATAGTGATAAAGTAAGTTTGAACATTATCATATTTTTGTAAATCAGGTAAAATATTTTCGATTATTGCTAGGGAGTTATGCAATCCATAGCCTGAAAAACCAAAGTTATAAACTTGATAATCATTGCCAAGAGCTTGCCCTAATTGATACGCTAGTACTTGCGTATCATTTAGCCCTTCGCCAAAAGTAAAAGAGCATCCAAAAAGTAAGATTGCAGTTTTTGCTTGAGGGTGTTCAGGCGTTATACGCCAACCATTAGCGTTTGTAGTATACGTTGCTTGATAAATTAATTCATTGCCTTGACTAGCTTTAATGCTTGAGACATTATTTGCTAAAGGAACATATCCAACATCAGGATGGGAAGTAGAAGATGCTTTGCCTTTAACCATTGTTAATTGCGTAGGCTTATGGCTTCCGCTAAAAATATTTATTAAAATATAGCTGTAGCCCTCAATTATTGTTAAGGGTAAAGTAAAAGAAAAAAGAACTATGAAGATATATTTTACAAATATTTGACGTATAGAAACAGCCATTAATATTAGAAATGTACTTAAGGCAAGACCAATTAAAAAAAGCTTTAGAGCAAAAAAAGGAATGAAGCAAAGTCCTAAAAATGCAACTAAAGCTAAAACATTATAAGAAAATATTTTTCGCATGACAATCCTAGATATATACAAAATTAAATAAGAAAAACATATTTATGTTTTTAGCTTAATAGCCGTCTTTCGTCAACTCTTACCATCATTTTCTTAGTAGTAGTAAAAAAAGTGCTTTTCGCAATTATTTGATATATTTTTTTAAAAAAAGTGATTAATGCTTAATTTATCATTGAATTTTTGTATTATTTGTATACTTTGCTTTATTCAGATTATCCATAGTTGTGTTTGTCTATTTACTACTTAAAAAACAATGTTTTAAATAAAATGATTGTTAGTTTTCTCTTAAATATCTTGTCAATTGACCTTATCGATCTTATTTGGTATGAGTTATTAAATAAAATTTTTCAGCACATTGAAGTGTTGGAAAAAATATTCGGAGGATATTTATGGATACCATGCGTACCACTCTTACTAAAGACGTTAGTGTTGCAACAGTTTTTATGCGTCAAGTTTATCTTTGGATGTCAGCAGGACTTGGACTCACAGCTTTAACTGCTTGGTCGGTAGCTAATTCTGACTTTATGGTAAAATTATTATTTAGTCACATGGCCGTACCAATTGTGCTCATTATCGCTCAAGTTGGCTTGGTAGTTGTTTTAAGTGCAGCCATACAACGTATGTCTGCTGCTGTAGCCACAGGTCTTTTTGTGCTTTATGCTACTCTTACTGGCGTAACCCTTTCCAGTATTTTTCTTACTTATGAAATAGGCAATATTGCCAATGCTTTTATTGTGACAGCAGGCACTTTCTTGGCTATGAGTGTTTATGGCTTTGTAACTAAGCGTGATCTTACTGGTATGGGTTCCTTTTTAATGATGGGACTTTTTGGTATCATTATTGCCATGATTGTTAATATATTCCTTCAAAGCCCAGTAATGGATTTTGTAATCAGTGGAGTAGGTGTACTTATTTTTACTGGTTTTACAGCATATGATACACAAAGGATAAAGGAATTTGGTAGTTCTGCTCCTCTTGAAGATGGCACTGCCGTTCGCAGAGGAGTTATCTTAGGTGCTTTAACCTTATACCTTGATTTCATAAATCTTTTCCTTATGATGCTTCGCCTGATGAGTGGTAATAGAGATTAGAGTTCTTTTGTATCGCTTAGAGACTGAATAAAGACTTAATAATTTTGAAGTTGCAGGCTAGATATAGTGTAAAACATTATTTCAGAAATCATAGCCTGCAACTGTTTTAATACTTTTACTTCGATGACCTTCCTGTTGCTTAACCCCTTCCTACAATCATTTTATCCTATCAGTGCGTTAAGTTAAGAATCAAATAAAATGCATATGCGGTAAAAATAAATGTAAAAGAGAAAAATGCAAAAAATACAAAAAAATGCTAACGGCAGAAAAAAAGAAAGAAAAATAGTAGGGCAGAAAAAAACTAAATCTAATACTTTGCATAATTTAAAACCGCAATATTTATTAGATCTTTTACAAATTGGGCAAAAGCCTTTACGGCTTGACCAAATTTTAAAAATTTTATCTGTGCCCCGAGCTGAAAAAAAGAATATCGAAACAATGCTTTATGAACTTGCTGCTCAAGGTAAAATTTTACGTTTACGAGGTGGGCAATGGTCAGCCTCTGTAGGTGGTCGAACCTTTATTGGTCAATACAGTGTTCAACGGTCAGGAGCAGGTTTTGTGGATATGGCAAAACCAGAAGAAGATGCAAAGCTTCAAAAACAATCTTCCGGAATTTCTATATTTGTGCATCCATCTCAAGCCGGTGAAGCTTGGCATGGCGATATAGTGCGTGTTGCTTTGCTACCTAAGCCTTTTCGTAGAAAGGGCAAAGATGGCAATGCTACTGAAGGTAAACGCCAAGAAGGCAAGATAGTAGCTGTTGTTGAGCGCAAAGCCAAAGAGATTATGGTTCGAGTAGAATCAAATTTGAACTATGAAGCACGGCAGTCTTCAAGGCAAATAGGCTTTTCTCGAAATAATCGTAATAAAAGGCATGCTGTAAAAAGTTTATCCTCAAAAAATGAGCATGTGGGTAATTATTTATTTTGTAAGCCATGTGATGTTCGTTTTTCCTTCACTATTCGCCTTAATATGGACAGTATCCCAAGTTCTTTTTCATCATCGCTTATCGAAAAATCTTTATTACTTGTACGCCCAGAGAAGCAAATTTCCTCCAACCTTTGGTCTGCTGAGTTAATTTCAACCCATGGACAAGAAGATGATGTCGCTGTCCAAGAGGCTTTGGTAAAAATCAATCATCAATGCCCTTCAGAATTTCCTCAAGATGCTTTAGCTCAAGCAGAGGTTTTACCTCAAAGTCCTAATCCAGAGGATTACGTTAATCGTAAGGACTTACGAGAACTTCCTTTTGTTACAATTGATGGAGAAACTGCTCGAGATTTTGATGATGCCATTTATGTTCAAATTTTAGAAAATGGCGATTTTGATTTAAGTGTTGCTGTGGCTGACGTTACACACTACGTTCCGCAAGATTCTCCTCTTGATAATGAGGCTAAAGCAAGGGCAAATTCATGGTATTTTCCATGCTCAGTTGAGCCAATGTTTCCTGAATCACTTTCTAATGGACTGTGTAGTTTAAATCCACATGTTGATCGCTTGGTTATGGTTGCTCAAATGCATTTTGACTCACGTGGTAAAAAGAAAAAGTGCAAATTTTATTCTGCTGTTATTAACTCTTTCGCCAGATTAACTTACACTCAAGTTAAAAACGCTGTGGTAGATAATGATATAGATGCCCAAGAGCAAATGAAGTCTCAAAAGAATGGTCAAGTTGTTTTTAGCATGCTTCAAAATGCTTATGTTTTAGCCCAGTGTTTAGCTAAGAGAAGAGTTAAAAAAGGAACATTGGATTTTAATCGTCCGGATGTGCAATATAGTTTTGACGAAGAAAGACGTATTATTAATATAAGTCGCAAAGAAGAACATTTTGCCCATAAAATTATTGAAGAATGTATGATTGCAGCCAATGAATCTGTAGCAGAATTTTTATCAGAAATTCCTATGCCCTTGCTTTATCGAGTACATCCTGAACCTGATGCGCAACGTTTAGATGCGCTTTTTCGCACTCTTTCATCTACATCCTTGGTACATGATATTCCACCAAAGGCTAAAGCCAAGGATTTGCAAAAAGTTTTACATGCTTCCATAGGTAGCGAGCAAGAGTTTTTGGTGGGTCGCTTAGCCTTACGCACTATGGCACAAGCTCGCTATCAACCTGAGAACACAGGACACTTTGGACTGGCTTCTGAATGTTATTGTCATTTTACCTCACCCATTCGACGCTATGCTGATATGGTGGTACATAGAGCCTTAAAATATGCTCTATGTAAGCAGTCTAAGTCATTGGTTGACAAAGATAAATCAACGTACTTACCGGATGACCATCATTTATTAGCTCTTGGCGATAATATTAATGCAATAGAAAGAACCAGCATGGAAGCCGAAAGAGAAATAGCAAAACGCCTTGCAATTTTAGTTCTTCAAGGACATGAGGGGCAAAAGTATACTGGAATCATTGGTGGAATAAGTGACTTTGGTCTCTTCGTTGAATTAGATGATATGCCTGTAGAAGGCTTAGTACATATTAAAAATCTTGGTGATGACTTCTTTGAATTTGATCCTGAAAAGCAAGAGCTTATAGGTTTAATGAGTGGTGCTAGATATTATCTTGGGCAAAAAGTAGAGGTACGTTTAGTAGAAGCTAGTCTTGCTCGCCTTGAAATCAACTTTAAACTTTTGTCGTTGACGCATATGGGTTTGCCGCATAAACAAGCTGCTAAAATGCGTAAAAGTGCTTCTAATAAAAAATCTGCTTCGCTACGCCGTAATCGCTTAAGGAAACGCTGATTTATTTTTTTTCTTGGGGAAAACTTTTTTAAAAAAAAGCTTTCCCCAAACCCCTTTCAAAAAACTTTCAATAAGAATTTTTCTAAAGAAAAATTCTAACAAAGTTTTCTCAAAAAAAAAGAATAAATCAGTGCTTACTTTATTTATTTTTTGTCCAATTTTCTAAATGTTTTGCTATAAAATTGCAAACTTGTGCGTGCTCATCCTTACCTCTTCCCTGTACATAAATAGGTGCGCCAAGAGCAAAATGAACTGTCCTTTCAGGATGAATTGATCCAAAATCTTTTATAAGATTACCTTGAGCCCAAGCGTCGGTTTTTAAAGCAATGGGAATAACAGGGCAGTCACAATGTTTAGCTAGTTTTATACCAATACTACTAAACTTTTGTGGGTCAAATTTTACCGAGCGTGTGCTTTGGGGAAAAATTAAGACGCTGATACCTTCATCTATTTTTTTCTTACCCTCTTCAAGAACCGTTTTTAAATCATCCCTTGGATTAGTTCTACTAATAGCAATAGCTTTACGAGCCTTTAGTACACTGCCAAATAAAGGTACTTTTACTAAACTCTCTTTAATGACAATGACAAATGGCATTCTTGGACGAATAATTCCAGGGAGCATAAATGTTTCTAAGGTGCTCATATGGTTTGCTAAAAATATACAAGGTTTATTTAGTGCGTCAATGTGTTCAAGCCCGTTAATGTCAATGGTGCCACCTACCGACTCAATATATTTTGCAATGCCCATACTTGCATTAGTCCATGCTATGCCATTGCATTTATTTATCTTAGCTTGATAGCAAAGCCATGAAACAGAACCAAAAATGGCTTTTAGATAAAAGGATACGCTTGGAAAAGTTTTACTAAAAATGCTTTGACGTTTTGGAACGGTGCAATAGCAATTATTTAAACCATAATGAAGATCATATTTATATGAATTAAAAGACATATTATTCACCATTATAAGGATGTAGTTTTCGCCACCACTGACTTAGTCTAGCTTCGTCACCATGGTTGCGAGGTTGATAAAAGCGTTTGCCCAAAACTTCTTGCGGTAGGTAGTCTTGAGCTACCCAACCATGTGGAAAATTGTGAGGATATTTATATTCTTTGCCATACCCCCACTCTTTTTGCAGTTTTGTTACAGCATTACGCAAATGAATGGGAACTGGTTTTGGACCATGCTGCTTAATTTCTTTTTGAGCTAAAAGGTAGGCTGCATAGGTGCTATTACTTTTATGAGCCAAAGCAAGGTAGACTGTAGTTTGAGCCAAGGGAATGAATCCCTCAGGCATTCCTACAAATTCAATAGCTTGCTGACATGCAACAGCTAAAGGTAAAGCTTTTGGGTCTGCTAAACCTACATCTTCAGAAGCTGATAAAATTAATCTTCGACAAATAAATCGTGGATCTTCACCTCCTTCTATTAAGCAGGCAAGATAGTAAAGGGCTGCATCAGCATCACTACCACGAATGGATTTGATTAGAGCTGAAGCTAGTTCATAGTGGCTATCTCCATCTTTATCATGACGAATTAGAACTTCTGGCAAACCTTTTTTAACTTTTTCAAAAGTGCGTTCATCTTCAGGTAAAGCGCAAACATATTCAATAAGATTAAGTAATGTCCTAGCATCGCCTCTGGCTAATCTTACCAACATTTCAACTATATTATCTTGCAGTTCAACATCTAAAATCTTAGCACCCCTTAAAGCTAAATTAACCAAGTCATTTTGCCCTAAAGAACGAAGTCGTAAAACATGCAAGCGTGATAAAAGTTGCCGAGTAACACTAAAAGAAGGGTTTTCTGTGGTAGTAGCAATAAGGGTTAATTCGCCTGACTCAATGAGCGGAAGGAAAAAGTCTTGTTGAGCTTTTGAAAAGCGATGTAGTTCATCTAAGACTAAAACATCAACGACTTGCAGTTGGCGGCGCAACTGTTGTAGTCCGCACTCAGGAGCACTAAGGCGTAGATAGTTTTTACCCTTAGCTTTTGCCAGTAAAATAGCCAAGGTTGATTTGCCGCATCCAGGGGGACCAAAAAACAATAAAGATGGAAGCCTATTTGCCCGCATAAATGTTTGAATACGCTTTTCTAAATGGTCTTGCCCAACAAATAAGTCGAGACTGTCAGGGCGCAGCCGTTCAGCTAAGGGTTTATGCTCATCCATACTGTTACCCTACACTTGTATTTAGTTGTGCAGACCACCAATGTATGCCAAGGCAAAGCAAGGCTGCAGTTTCACAACGTAAAACTCTTGGTCCAAGGCTGACGCATTTAAAATTATGTGTAGTTAAGTTCATAATTTCGTTTTGAGAAAAACCTCCTTCAGGACCAATAACATAAATGCTTTTACCTTGTTTGCCAACAAGATTCGGACATAAAATTTCTATATTATCTTGTTTTTCCCAAGGTAAAAATTTATATTCAATGTCTTGACTTTCTTCAATAAGCTCTTGCACGCCATCTTTTAGCATGCGTATCCTTGGTAACCACGGGTTACGACATTGCTTCATAGCGGCTATACACTGCTCTTGCCAATGTTCTTTAATTTTAAGGGGTAACTTGCCTTGACTATGTTCACCTTGCCAAAGCCACACTTCATGTACTCCAAGCTCTACAGCTTTTTCCATGAAAAATCCTCGCCTAGTCGCCTTACTCCAGGCTAAAGCCATAATGGCTAAACTATCTGGCTTTGGAAAAAAAAGTTCTTTTAATACACTTAAGGCTACTGAACGCTTATTAATTTTTTCTATAGAGCATAAAGCTTGCCTACCTTGCCCATCAAAAATATAAATTTCATCCTTTTTATTTAATCGTAGAACATTGCTAAGATGACGTATCTCTTGAACATCTTCTAAAAGATATGTATGGTTTTGCTGTAAAGACCAATTATCAGGAGCTAAATAAAAAGCAGGTGGCATATATCTTCCTTAAGCAAACGATGATTTATTCTTTTTTTGGGAAAAACTTTTTCTGAACAAAAAGTCTTTCCGTCCACAAGATTCCGAGCTTCTCAAAAAAATGATTTAATTAGTGTATCCAATGGTTTTATAAAGTTTTAGGTGTAGTTTGCGCACTGCGTGCCTTGCGAATAGCTACAAAGGTATCTTTCAAAGTAATCATACGTCTATAGTTTTTGCGTATCTCCATACCGGCTTCGGTTAGCTCTGACTCAAGGCAGTCTATATAATTGCGAATAACATAGCGATTAGCTAAAATAGCATCAATAATATTAATGATTGTATCAACCAGTGATGGGAAAAAATTAACAATTTCATGAGAAAGCTCTGTGAGCACCTCAACGGAGCTGTGCATCATTTGTCTATAACCAATAGAAACACCTTTTACATTTCTTTCTCGTAATTCCTCTAAAATACGAACTTTTCTAGCTTGCTGAATATATCCATAACGCTCTATTACATCACGCTTTAGGTCTCTTAATTCTTCAAAAGCTTGCTTTTTAGCAGGTGAATACAAATAATTCTCCAAGACTTTGCTAACTTTTGCAAAAAAATCATCACTATAAGTAATAATACGCCGTTGATGCTTAGTCAGCCAAGTGTATAGAACTTTTAATCTTTTTTCTTCGGTATCAGTATTTTCGATGACTTCTGTCTTTTTATACACAATACGTCCGGTATGCTCGCCACGTACTATGTCATTAAGGCGCAAAAACATATTTGAAATATCTCTAATAATATTTAAGCCACTTAGAGATTCACCTGTAATAGGGTGTAAAACTTCTTGCGAAGCAACAGAAAGAGCACGGTCTTGGCGAATATTTAATTCGCTATAAGCATGTTGTCGATAGGTAACTCGAATGATAACAACTTTTTTTTCCTCATCTACAAAAAAGCCACCATCACCAACTGCTTTGATGGCTTCATGTTGATCGTTATCAATGCGAACAAGGGCAATTTTTTCAACTTTTGGATAGCGACTATGATCACCTTGCCCAATATAGGTAGTAATGGTGCGATCTGTTTGACCAAGCACGCGTAAAAGAAATTTTTCACTCATTTTATGCAGTTTACGGGCAAAAAGAGCACTGGATGTGCGCCTTTCAGAAACAATAGGAAAGCCATATAATTCCATGAGATATTGATAAACAAACATTCTATTACGCTCATATAAATCATTATCACCATATCGAAATTTTCCCATACGCATACCAAACCGTTTTAGCTCGCTATCGATATCAGAAGGAAAAGATGCAAAAACTCCGCTTAGATAAAATTGTCCAGCGGCATCTGTGCTAAAGACATGTGCCCTATCAAGATGCAAAAGATAAGGTAAAAGTGTTGGGTAATAGTCCATTAAAGAAGTGTCAAGGCGTCCACAATCCTGTCTAAAGCTATCATGCAATACACGAGGTAGTCGTGAAGCAAGAGTTTGTAAATTATATTGTTTAACGGGCTCTTCTAATGGACAGGAAACGCCATCACTATCGTAAATAGCATTCAAGATCGGATGGATAATATCATATTGAAAAACTTCTGAAAGATAGCTTAAAGGTCGCTCAAATGCTACCAAGGAAAATCCAGGAAGCTGACCATATTCCCACATATCGTTATCAAAAGATGGCAAAAGCTCTCTTGCTTCGACTAATGGGTAATTTTTTGTATTTTGATATGGTCTTACAAGGCAATAGCGAATATGTACAGCATTAAGGAAATTGTATAGCTCCTCAAGATTATTAACTTCAATATAATCTTTGAAGGAAGAATGGTTTTTCCATGGGAGACCATTTTTGATGAAAGTTTTTTTCCAAGATATCATAGTATTTTCTAAATTTTCAAGAGGTTGAAGGGAAAAAGA
>CAYJDL010000003.1:25587-29102 GCA_964368885.1 uncultured Desulfovibrionaceae bacterium
AATGTTTTACTTGAAAAATTGCAAACGACCAAAGACAATAATTTACTTGAACAACACGTGACAAAGCAAGTTCACTATCGACTAAATTTAAAACAAATGTTAATTAGTTATATTCGCAGGGTTTTAGAGCTCTTGAAACAAAATTAATAGCTTCGTTATATAAGTTTTCTCCGGCATAAGGGGTAAGTAAACGAGTTCTGTTAGCTCCTACCATAAGCGAAATTATGACTTGAGCGGTATCTGGAACGTGAACTTCGCGTATACTTTTATCAGCTATACCTTGATACAAGCATGATTCAAGTTGCTTAGATACTTGTTGAAATCTGCTATTCATAGTTTCACGATCATCACTTGTTTTCATATCGCTATAAGGCGAACAGCGCACAAGAACCATCCAGTTTGACTGTTTGTCTATAGAAAAATCTAAATAAGCTTGGCAAAAATTTATTACTGAATCATAACCGTTATCCCCCTCAGCAATAGCAGTTTTTAAGACATCAAGAAAATTTTCTAAAACGTCTAAGCCAGCAGCAAGAAAGAGCTTTTCTTTATTACCGTAGTGATGGGTCAAAAGCCCAAGAGCAACTTCTGCTTTTTCGGAGATTTTTTTAAAAGTAGTTTCTACGTATCCATATTCACCAAATAATTCTTTAGCGGCACAAAGCAAGGCATCTTTTTTAGATTTTCGCATATCTATCTCTTTTCATAGTATATATTATTATATTGATTTGTATGGCAATAAAAACTTACAATCCATAACTGCAATAATTATTGTAAAGTGTGTTTTGTAAAAAATCTTTAAAAATGCTAAAACACAAAATTTTTAAGGAAAAATTTGTATTGAAAGTTTTTTTGAAAAGACCAGCAGTAAAGAGAAATTTTTTTTAAAGTTTTCCTGAAATAATAATAACTCGGCGTTTCCTTAGGCATTTAAGCGATATGCAAATAAAAAGTAATTACTTTACGAAGAAATGTCAATCTTCTTTTTTAAGCGGAAAAGCGAAAAAAGTTAAAATAAACATAGTTACCCCCATTATTAAACCAAAAAGAAAAACGCCTGAAAAACTTGCATATATAAAAATTAATCCACATGCAAATGGTGCAATGCTTTGGGAAAGACGTAAAATTGTACCATTTATGGCCATTAGCACACCCCTTTTAGTGGTAGGCGCAAGGGCACTTAAAGATGTAATAATAATAGGGTAGAGCAAGCCTTGACCAAGTCCATAAAAAAAGATTGGCATTAGTAGCCACCAATACGATAAAGATTGAGGCCAAAGCCATAATATTAACATGGCCATTATAAAAAATAGAGCACCAAGACAAGCAATTATTTTTTGTGAAAACAGTTTAACAATAGGGGCCAAAACCAAAGTTGCTATAACTGTGCCTAGTGAAGAAAGGGAAAAAAGTAAACCTATGTGAAGCGGTGATGCTTGATAATATGTGCTTGATATTAGAGGAAAAAAACTTATTAAAGGTCCATATAGTATACAAAATGCACAAAAGGTTATGGCAAAACGTAAGAGACATTGCCTCTGTAAAATAATTGCTTTGGAATCTTTTGCGTATGTAAGCATATTGCCATGTTTTTTGGGTTTAGGTAGTTTTGTGAAAAGACCTATACAAATTAATGGAATAGATAGGAGAGACAGGCGTAAAGAAAAAGTCCATTCAATTTGCCCAAGTAAACCTCCAATGGCCGGAAATATAGCTGCTCCCAAGCTTAAAGTTGTTGAAGCATAGGCCATAATCTTTAGCCTTGTATCTTCATCTTTATAAAGATCTCCTACTATTGTTGTATAAAGAACCCCAAGACAAGCTGCACCTATACCTTGAATTACACGCCAAAAAATTAAAAAGCTTAAAGTCGTAGCAAATGAAGAAATAAAGCCGCCAATTGCAAAAAGAAATAAGCAACTTAAAAGAACGGCTTTACGTCCAAAACGATCTGCCAGAATACCGCCTATAGGTGCAAAAAAAATTCCTGGTAATGTAAATGAATAAATTAAAACTCCAAGCATTGATTCGTCTAAATTCAAATCACTGGCTATATTTGGTAAAACCGGAAAAATGGAGGCAATACCCATTACGCTTATTAAAGCTGTACCGTATATTAAGATGTTTTGACAAAATTTTTGTGGCAACTTCAAGAACTTAGCCCTTTATTTTTACGCTGGGCTTTAATATCCTTAGCCGCACATGCACCAAGATTTCGCAATCGTTCATCCACAAGACTGTATAGACTGTTAGGTGTAAAGGAGTTGTCTTGCCGCCTTTTGCCTACTTTAAGACCAGTAAGTAGTTCTAGAGCTTCATCTATATGTTTAATTGGGTATACTGAGAATTGTTCTTGGAGAACAGCTTGCATAATACGCGGAGAAAGCATGAGGTGCTCAACATTGTCATATGGAATAAGCACCCCTTGGGTACCGGTAAGACCATGCCTTGCGCATACATTAAAAAAGCCTTCAATCTTACGATTGACTCCGCCAACTGCCATAATTTGACCGCTTTGACTCAAAGCACCGGTAAAAGCAAGGTCAAGTCTTACAGGAACTTCAGCAATAGCTGAAAGTAAGGCAACAAGCTCTGCGCCAGAAGCCGAATCTCCCTCAATTCCGGCATAGCTTTGTTCAATACATAAGCTTCCAGTAAGAATAATGGGTCTTTGCCTTGCAAAAAGCGACACCAAATAACTTTTTAAAATCATCATAGCCTTGGTATGTATTGGACCTCCAAGTTCTGATTCTCGTTCAAGGTCAATAATGCCCCCATGCCCAACTCCTACAACACAAGAAATTTGATGTGGTAAGCCAAATTCAAAATCACCATGCCATGTTATGGAAAGACCATTAACTTGTCCTATAGCTTGCCCTGAGGTGCGCACTTTTATGAGACCTCGGTCATAATCTTCCATAAAGTGCTCTTCAACTAGGTTAGCTCTATATGTTTTTTCTTCTAAAGCACTTTCTAAAGTTTGCGCAGTAACTAATAAATCATTATTTAGCTGTGCAAGGCATGAAGCTTCAAGCATAATTTCGTGTAATAAAGGAAACTTTAAACTTAAACTTTGTTGATCCTCTATGATGCTAGATCCATAGTCTACCATCCATGCAAGGGCACTTTTGTCAAACGGTAACAATTGTACATCATTAATAATATTGGCAAGTCTGTGTAGGTAGTATTTAATATTTTGAGAGTTGCGCTCAGTTTGTTCGCAAAGATGCGCTTTTATTTTAAAAAGCTTCCCAAAGCGTTCGTCGCCTTGCAAAAGGGTTTCGTATAAAGTTTCACTACCAATAAGAATAACTTTTACATTAAGTGCAATTGGCTCAGGCTCGAGACCCTTGGTTCGTGGACTACTATCAGCATTTTCACTAATATCCTCAATACGAGCTAAGCCGGTGCGTAAAGTACGCAAAAGTCCTTCCCAAGCTTGAAAATGCTGTAAAATATCCTCAATTCTGATTATTAAATATCCACCGTCAGCCTTATGTAAAGAACCTGCTTTA
>CAYJDL010000003.1:29112-30803 GCA_964368885.1 uncultured Desulfovibrionaceae bacterium
CTTTAATAAGTTTAAAGTCAGTTACTAGTGAACCTGTTTCTGATTCACGCTCTATGCACCCAAGTACATTTATAGCTGTCGGATGCTCCTCAAAAACTATGGGCGCACCCTTGCTTTGAGAATTGTCTACAAAAATATTTAGACTATAGCGGCTAAGCTCCGACTCAATATTAGACGTATTACATAAGTCAAGACCAAAGCCCCCTGTGGCGTTTTGTAAGCTTGGTGGTGAGGTGTTGCCTGAAACAGCAGCATCTCTTGTCATAAATGTATCAAGATTATTTAAAATATCCTCATAAAAGGCTTTTAAATAATTATTCAAAGCCGCACAACTATATTTACTCTGACAGGATTCTTGTATTGGCTGAAGACTTTTTTTTAAGGTTATTTCCGCTACTTTTCTTTCAAGATCTTTTTCATTACTTCTTGTGTCGCTCTCAAGACGCCCAAGTTGGCGTAGTGATGAACCAAGAACATTCATTAAAGCGTCAGCTCTTTGTTTATATTCTTGCCTAACTTCAAGCTCAAGGGAATCAAATTCTTCCTCTGCTAGTTTTTTATCATCAAGCATTGGAAATAAATTAACACTTCCGGCATCGTCAACATCAAGTGAGAATTGTTCTAATTTTGCATGGTAATTCATCTCTTTAAGCAAAGATGATTTTTCTTTTTGATATGTTTCTAGAATTTTGGTTCTACTTTCGATATAAAAGCTATCCTCAAATTGCATCAATAGGTCATTACGAATTTCTACAAGAACATCTTGCAAAGTCTTTTTTAAAATTTGCCCATGTCCGGCAGGAAGTCGTATTGCAATAGGTTTATCCTTATCCGAAAAATTGTAGGCATAAATTATGTCTGGTGGAGCTTGTGATTTATGAGTGTGTGTCTGCAGAATCTCATGCACAAGATATGATCTTCCAAGATGTTTGTTACCTGAAAGATAAATATTGTAACCTGGTTTTTGAATCTTTATAGCCAGTTCCATAGCTTTAGCAACTCGAGGCTGTAACATATGTTTGATGTTGCTGCGAGCTATAGGAATATCAGAGCTGCTATCCCATGGAATTTGTTTTTGATTTGTTTCTATTCGCAATTTATGTGCTGGAAGCTTTGATACCATATATTTCCTTTAATTATTGTCGCTTGCATTGTAAAGGGCTTGTAAAATTTCTTTAGCTCCTGCTTGTAAAAGCCTTTGTGCTAAATCTTGACCTATGCCCATAGCATCTTCGGCACTATCAACAATGGCTTGGATTTGGTCAAGCAAAATATTGCTTCCATCTACATGTGCAACTAAACCTTTTAAGGTCAGGTTACGACTAGAATCAATTGTTGCATGTCCGGCTATAGGAACTTGGCATCCACCTTCAAGACCGGCTAAAAAAGCTCTTTCAGCACTTACGCATAGTCGTGTTTCCATATCTTCCATAAAACTTAAAGATTCTATTATGTCTGGTCTGTCTGAACGGCATTCAATGCCTAAAGCACCTTGACCTACAGCTGGCAAGAAATAACTTTCATCAAGAATAAATGAGTGCGGAGCAGTTAAATTTAATCGCTTTATTCCGGCTCTTGCTAAAACAATTGCATCGTATTGTCCTTCTAAAAGTTTGCGCAAGCGTGTATCTACATTCCCACGTAAGGAAGAAATCTGCAAATCAGGTCGCAAGGTCAAAAGCTGAGCTTGT
>CAYJDL010000003.1:30813-35798 GCA_964368885.1 uncultured Desulfovibrionaceae bacterium
TGGGCATTTTGTGGCAAATCATCTAAGCTGGCATACTTTACTGACAGCAGCACATCATTTGGTTCTTCTCTTTTGGGAATACATCCAAGCTCAAGCCCTTTAGGCAGTTGCATAGGCACATCTTTCATGCTATGTACAGCTATATCTGCTTGGTTATTTAAAAGAGCTTCTTCAATTTCTTTTACAAAAAGCCCCTTGCCTCCAACTTTTGACAAGGGCACGTCTAAAATAATATCACCCTTTGTCTTTATTTTTAAAAGTTGAACATCAATATAAGGGTATTGTTTTTCAAGACAATCCTTTATATATTCTGCTTGCCAAAGAGCCAATTGACTGCCTCGTGTTGCGATAGTGCATGCCTTCATATGCTAACTCTCATAGTTAAAAATTTTTTGTATATATGTAAATTGCTTTAGTTGCTTTTAGTGTCCGGCAATACTGTATTTTTTTAATTTATACTGTAAAAGACTTTTGGAAATTCCTAAGACCTCAGCTGCTTTAACTTGCACAAAGTCATTACGAACCAAGGCTCTTCTTATAAGAGCAGCTTCGATTTTCTCTAAAGTTGCACTAAGGTCTAGTTGGACAGGAAGTAAGTCCACAGCACTTTTGTATTGTGCTTCTTCGTCCTTAATTTCTGGAGGTAGGTTTTCAACATCAATAGTTTCTGCTTGTATTAAAACTGTGCATCTTTCTACAATATTTTGTAACTGACGTATATTGCCTGGCCATTCATAGGCTACAAGGTAGTTAAGGGCACCTGAGTTAAAAACTTTTGGTTCTATATTATTGTCTAAAGCAAAAGAAGATGCAAAGTGAGCTACTAATAATGGAATATCTTCCCTTCTTTCTCGTAATGGCGGAAGATTTATTTCGACCACATTTAGACGATAGAAAAGATCATCACGAAATTGACCTGCTTCAACTAATTGATGAAGATTTTTGTTGGTAGCAGCTACCACTCTTATGTCAACCTCAATTTGCTCATCTCCTCCTACTCGTTCAAATTTTTTATCCTGTAAAACACGCAATAATTTTACTTGTAAGTCAGGAGAGAGTTCAGCAATTTCGTCTAAAAAAAGAGTACCATTATTTGCTTGCTCAAAACGCCCACGGCGCATTGCCACAGCTCCTGTAAAAGAACCTTTTTCATGACCAAAAAGCTCGCTCTCTAGCACTCCTGGGTTTAAAGCCATGCAGTTAACAGATATAAAAGGACCTTCCTTTCTTGGTGATGTTACATGAATTGCTCTTGCTACAAGTTCCTTGCCGGTACCTGACTCTCCTGTGATAAGCACAGTTGATTTGCTTGGTGCTGCTCTATCAATCATGCTAAAGACATGTTTTATTGACTTACTTCTACCAATAATCTGATGCGTCCCATATCTAATTTCCATGGCTTCTTGCAATAAACGAAATTGCCTATGGGTAGTGGAAAGTTCTACTGCATTATTTAAGGATAACAGTAATTCATCATTAGCAAAAGGTTTGGTAATATAATCAAAAGCACCGTACTTCATTACTTCAACAGCACTTTCTATACTTCCAAAAGCTGTCATAATGAGTACAGGGATATGCGGCCAATTTTTCTTCACCCTTTCTAAAACATCACGACCCGTTAACCTTGGCATTTTCATATCGGTTATAATTACATCTACTTCGGATTCTTCCAAAAAAGTAAGTGCTGTTTCAGGATCATTTATGGCTGTTACATTATATTCGGCATCTCTCAAAAGGGTTTCAAGAATTAGCAAATAGTTTTTTTCATCATCAATAATCAGAATATTAGCTTTATTATTCATGGAAAATCCTTAAGTATTATTATCTGGTTTTGTAAGTAAAAAATCAATATTGACTTGCGCATTACCCTCATCAGTATTTTCTAAAGATATTATCCCATTATGACTATTAATAATACTTTTTACTATGGGTAGCCCAAGACCGGTTCCATTGTCCTTAGTTGTAAAAAAAGGGTCAAACATATTCTCAATACTATCTAACGGAAATCCCGGGCCGGTATCAGTAAAGTTAAGTTTAATATGTTCTTCCTCTTTAACACCATTAATTGTTATAATTCCCGGGCCATCCATTGCTTGTTGAGCGTTTACTAAATATTATAAAAAGCTCTGTATAGTAAGTCTTTATCGCCAATAATATACAAATCTTTTTCTTCGTTACGTTCAACACTTACTTGACAACGATTAAATTCACCTTCCAAAAAGGCCATTATTTCATCTATTACTTGATTGATATGTACAGAAACTTCTTGTAGCTGACGTGGTCTTGCATAGTCCAAAAAATCGTTAATAGTTTGACTTAATCGACAAGATTCATCATAAATTGCTGTTAAAATTTTCTTCGAGGCAGTATCTTTTTCTTGATTGCTCTGTTTTTTTAACAAAAATTCAGAACTTGAACGAATAATTCCAAGTGGGTTACGTATTTCATGAGCAATACTGGCAATTACACGCCCCATACTGACCAATTTTTCCTTGCTATGTAGTTCATTTTCAAGGGATTGATTTTTAGCTATTCTATATGCCAGAAGTTTTTCGGTACGTCTAATAACTACAATTAAAAAGATAAACAATAACACTGAGGAAACTAAGCATGTTGCTACAATTAACCCCTGAAATGCCAAAACTGATTCATAGTCGTCCGTAATGTCTTGGCTTAATTCAAGAACGCCCATGACATGATTGGTAACAACTCCTTCCTTATCTCTTATTTGCCCTGTTAATGGGTAAACAGTTCGTAAAACAAAGGATCCAGGATTTAAAGGCAATCTAAATGGAGCTTGCCAAGTTGGAAAAGAAGACAACAGTTCCGCTTTACTGGTTTTTCCTGTTAAAGCAGCTTCAACTGCTGATGGTGCTAAACCGCTGCGACCAAGATCTCCTTTATCTGTAGAGTAAGCTACAATTCTTTCAAAGTCATAAATACGAAAACGCTCAATCTTTAGACCATGCATAACTGAGCGCACAACTTTATCTAGCCTTTCGTATTGAACTTTTTGCTTTAAAGCAATGCGCCCATATGTAATTACAGTTGGAATTGTAAAGCGTTGATATATTTGATGGTTCAAGTTTTGCGCCAAAAGGTCAGCAAAATTTTCATTCTTTGTAAGCAAATTATTTCTAGCTGAGTTAGCAATAAAAATTGATAAAATCAGACTTGAAGTAAGAATAAGGATAAAGGAAAACCAAGACAATCGTCTGGCATAAGAAAGAGGTAAATCCTTAACTACTGACTTTTTGGCAAGGGGTAAATGTGTCATTTAAAAAGCCTGTAGTTTTTCTTCCTTAGCAAGGTATTGTTTAAGATCATCACTTTCCTTTGGTAAATTAGGTGCTCCAAGACGAGCATTGGCTAATCTTTTACCAAGTTCAACTGCGGGTTGGTCTAAGGGGTTAATATTCATAAGCCAGCCAGTAAATACGGTTGCAGCTTCTAAAAGCATCATTAAGGCTCCGGCTGCTTTTGCGTCATCTGCGCCCATGCGAATTTGAACTAATGGTACATTATGCATAGTAAGAGCCATACCAGTTCCAAGAGCTTCAGCTTGTAAAAGTTCACCAAAATTTTTATTTTGTAGCCAACTCCAAACATCAGGCAGGGGATCATTAAAGCGTGGTCCACTTGCTAGGTTTTCGCAACTTAAGAAAAGGCAAGCCTTATTACGCTGCCCATCTAAAAACATTTGATTGACAGAGTGCTGATCTGTAGCTCCTACTGCCGGAATGGGCATAGTTCCTTTTCCTTCTTTGCCAAGGCTTTCTGCCCAAAGCTGAGCAAACCAAGGTCCGAAGGTAGCCCACTGCGGAATATATGAAAAAAAGATAAGTTCAGAATAATTTTTTTGCTCTAAAGTGTGAGCCCAAGCAGCTAAGCTATAAGAAGGGTGACTATGTATATTTTGTGGGTTCTCAACAAGAGGTTTTGCCACAGAGTTTGCACCATCAAGCAAACCTTTCCAGTCCATATTCATAAAAGCAGCTGGCAACATACCAACTGCGCTTAAGGCAGAGTATCTGCCTCCTAAATTATCGGGAACCACCAAGGAATTTAAATTGTATTCACGAGCTTGCTCTCTTAAAAAACCTTTGTTTTTATCTGTAACAACTACCATTTGCTTAGTCCAAGCATCCCCCTGATGCTTTTTTAACCAAGAGCAACAAAGAAAGTATTGCGAAAGAGTTTCAATTGTGCCACCTGATTTGCTTATGCAAACAACTAAGGTTTTATCAACAGGCAACTTGTTTAACCATGAGCTAAAAGTAGAAGGGCATACATTATCAGCTATCCACAGCCATGGTCCGGCGTAACAAGGGCCATCTTGCTCGGGATTAAAGGCTTTTTGCAAAGCTCTAGCTCCAAGAGCTGATCCACCAATTCCCAAGACCAACATGTGTTCATATTGCTTGCAATGCGGCAAAATATTATTCAAATCTTTTTCTAGCTCTTCACGGTATGTTAGAGTAAGAAATGGTAATTTAGGTAGCTCTTGCGCAAGGCGTTGTCCTAATTTTTCCCCAACCATTTTTGATGGAAGGTCTGCTTGTTGAATGCGATCAATAAAAGCATGAGACCATTGAAGATTGTTTTGATTTGTCATTTTTTCCTCTTTTTAAAAGTAAATTGCTAGTGGTTTATTGTTAGATATTTCTTTATCATACGATTTATTTAATCAAAGAGTGTTCGCCTTTTGGGACTTGATAATTTTTTCTTAATGCGTCTATATGTATCGGGATACACGCCAAAGCGTAATGACCACAACGGACAGTTTTCTTTTGCAGTACAAGCTCTTACGGCTTTTCTATCTTCAGCACAACAGAGACAGTACTTGCGGATTATACGTAGAGCTTTGCGCAATTGCGTTGTTGTAGATTCAGCATGTACTTGAGTTTTATTGGATAATAAATTCAACTCGTGCAAATCTTGAACTGGTTGAGTTTGTGTTAAAGTATTTTGCGCAATGCTATCGT
>CAYJDL010000004.1:0-7586 GCA_964368885.1 uncultured Desulfovibrionaceae bacterium
GGTAGAGCCTACAGGCGATGAAATAATTATGCCATCAGCTCGTAAATGAATGATATGCTCTGTATTTACACTTACGTCTAGAGAAATTACTCTTGAAAGGTCACCACGAGTAATGACCACGTCATTAACAGCATAACCACTGTCAACAATAGCATTTTTGCGATAGATGCGCCACCCAAGTGCCATCCTCTTAACTATCTGATAGTTATTAACAATTATTTCTTCTAACCCTTTTTGCCAATTACTACTACTTAATTCCGTTAAGAAACCAACCCTACCAAAGTTAATTCCTACAAGAGGAAGAGGTTTTTCAATAAATTTTCTAGCAACTCCAAGTATTGTTCCGTCCCCACCTAGGACTATAGCTAAGTCTAAATCTTCATTTAAAAAATTTAATACATCATTTACATTCTTTGGAGTATATAGAATATGACCTTGATTTTGTAACCATGCGCAAATAGTTTTCGCAAGGTTTGCAGCTTCAATATTATGGGATTTGACCACAATTAATATATGCAAAGAATTTTTGTTCATAGTGCACTTTTATTACAAAAAAGAGGGAATTTCAAGAAATGTATTTAAGGAATTTTTTGGCGGAATCTGTGGGAAACTTTTTAAGAGCAAAAAGTTTCCCGCAGAGAATTAATTAGTTACTGAAACGGTTTAAGCCCAAAGCACTAAGCGAGTATCAAGGCCGGAAACCAATATTTCATTATAAGGAACAGCACGCACCCCATAAGACTGGTGACCGTTTTCTTCTACAACAAATTCACCCTTAAAGACTAATCGACCTGACTCAAGTCTTTCCTTAAAGGTTAGTGGCAATACTTTTGGTTTTTCAATAAACTCATGCAAATCACTACGTCCTGTAACAAGCTCAATGCGTAATGCGTCATGGTCTAATTCTCCTGAATTCACAGTAACGATAATGCGTATCTTTTGACCAACATAAAGCATATTACTGCTTACGCCTTCAAAGACAACTTCTTCAATAGAAACGCCGGGGAAGTCATGAGCTACTTGATGCTTCCAATCAGACGTAGCTTTAGCTAAGGCTAATTCATCTTTGAATAAAGCATGTTTACGCTCTGCAATAGGCACATAATAATCTTTCATATAATCATTGACCATACGATGCGAGCTAAATTCAGGTGTCAAAGTGCGCATAGCATTACGAGACATCTCAACCCATTTTTCCGATACATTATTACTATTTTGATCATAGTAAAGAGGAATGACCTTTTCTTCCAATTGTTCATAGAGATGCTCAGCATCAGCATAGTCCGCTTGCTCTGGAAGATGATCAAGAGTTGTTACAACTGGACCAATAGTCCAGCCATTTTTACCATTATAACCTTCGCACCACCAACCATCAGAAATGCTGAGGTTTACGCCTCCATTTACTGATAGCTTCATGCCACTTGTTCCACTTGCTTCATTTGGGCGACAAGGCGTATTTAACCACACATCGCAGCCTCGAGTTAGCATTCTTGACATGGCAAGACTATAATCTTCCATAAAATAAATATGCCCTACAAAACGATCATCAAGGGTATACTTAACAATTTCCCGCATAATATCAATACCATGCTGATCAGCTGGATGCGCTTTACCTGCAAAAAGGAATATTACCGGACGTTTTTCGTCTTTAAGTAAGCGTTCCAATCTATCAGGATCGGCAAAAAGCAAGTTGGCTCGTTTATATGGAGCAAAGCGTCTTGCAAAACCGATAATTAAGGCGTTTGGATTTGTAAGACCAGCACGCATTTTACGCTGAGTGGCAACTGGCACATCTAAAGTCTTGAAAAAGGAATCCAGTTTCCTATCTACAGATTTCAAAAGAACTTCTTTAACTCCACTTCTAAGATTCCAAATAGTTTGCGCCGGAATATCATTTATTTTATTCCAGCCTTCTGCTTCTGGCGGTAAATCTGCCCATTGCTCACCTATTACTTCTTCAAGTAATTTGCCCATAGATCTGGATACATAAGAAGCAACATGTATACCATTGGTTACAGAACCAATGGGCACTTCAGCTCTTGAATACCCCTTCCAAGCTCCTTGCCACATACCACGGGATACTTCACCATGCAAGCGGCTAACTCCATTAGCTTTAGACGAATAATTTAAGGCAAGCACAGTCATTTCAAACATATTACGGTTTGAATCTAAAACTCTACCCATATTTAAGAACTTTGTAATACCTATACCAATACTGTTAGCATAGTCTGTAAAGTAACGCTCCATTAAGTCAATATTAAAACGCTCATTTCCGGCATCAACTGGAGTATGGGTTGTAAATACACAAGAACCACGCACAGCTTCAGATGCTACTTCAAAACTGTGACCTTGATGCATAATACTGCGAATGCGCTCAAGAATTAAGAAGGCTGAGTGCCCTTCATTCATATGATATACGCAAGGGTCAAGGTTAAGCTGTTGCAAAAGCTTAACCCCACCCATACCAAGCAAAATTTCTTGGCGCAATCGGCAATCACGATCACTAATATAGAGTTGAGCAGTTGTCTTACGGTCATCTGCTGTATTGTTTGGCAAATCTGTATCCATAAGATACAATTTTATTCTACCAACACGCACCAACCAAACTTGAGCATGTAATTTACGACCCGGCAAATCTACTTCAACTTGCATTAATTCGCCATCACTATTAAACACTTGCTCCACTGCCATAGCGGAAAAATCATTTTCATTGTAAATGGCTATTTGTGAACCTTCATGAGAAAGTTTTTGCTTAAAGTATCCATTCTTATATAAAAGACCTACAGCAACCAATGGCAGATTTAAGTCACTAGCAGATTTTAAATGATCACCTGAAAGAACACCTAATCCTCCGGAGTATATTGGTAAACTTTCGCAAATTCCATATTCTGTGGAGAAGTACGCAACAGGCTTTTTCTCTGTAGCAACGCCTTCAACTTCTTTTAGTGGTTGAATCATGTACTTATCAAACTTTTCTATTACGGCATCCATTTTCTTTAAAAATTCATCATCTTTACTTAAAAACTCTAAGCGATGACTTGGAACATTGGCAAGCAATGATATTGGATTACCATCGCTTAATGCCCATATATCATCATCAATATATCCAAATAAATCACGTGCATCACCTTGCCAGCACCACCAAAGATTTTCTGCCAAATCACGCAAACGCTTTAAGCGTTGAGGCAAAAAGGAAATGGCCATAAAAGATCTTAAAACCGGTGTTGAGGAAGAAGTAGCCTTGAGAACTTGCTTAATATCTATTGAAAAACCAGACACTTGTCTATTGCGTTCATCAGCTTCATTCAAAGCATGGGAAAATGCTTCCTGATAAAATGGGAAAAACTTTTGCCATGTAAAGTAATTGGATAATCTACGAGCGTCCTTGCGTGAAGCTGCAAGTTGAGCTGGAGATTGAGTTACGCAGGACAAAGTAACATCGCTTAAATCTTGAAGCACTTGACTATAAGACCTATGCTGGCGTGGCACAACATAAACACCACCCGCAATACCTTCATCAGCCTGAACTTGACGTGACCAAAGACCAAAGCCGGATAAATCAGTTGTAACAGTTGGCACTGACCAAGCTGCACTTTCTTGAGGAGTGTATCCCCAAGGCTCATACCATGACGGGAACATACCAAGGTCACAAGCAGATAGGACTTGATCGTAAGTTAGGTTAATAAATCCATCATGACCATTTAACTGTGCTGGTATAAAAATTACTTGAACATGATTTTCAGGCGAATTGGTTAAACCAATATTCATACAAGTATTTAAAATAGGGTCATTTGGACTATCATAAACATGGTGTGAAGTAATCCAGTGCTCATTGCGAGGTGGTTTTTTATTCATATCACCACCGGTTGCATCAGGATTAGCCCCAGTATGTCCGCCCATAACTGCAAATAAAGCAACTACATGCTGCTTTGTACCCCTCAAAGATTCATTAACACGTGACAAGGCTTCTAAAAAGACATCTAGACCTTTATTTCTAAATTCATAACGACCAGATACTAAAATAAATCTTACATTTTCGGGTAATTCACGGCGCAGCAATCTTTGACTTGCGTCAATAAGCCTTGCACGATATGGAGCAACTGCTTCCCTATCTTCGCTGTAATCTGGAATTACACGCATATCAAGACCATTTAAGGTCACTACATCCGGAGGACGAGCTAAAAAGACAGCAGCTTCAATGGCAGTAATACGGCTTACTGTCGTAAAGCAATCAGATTCTCTGGCTGCAACCCTTTCCATAGAGCATTTTGCAGTAATATTATGATTGGTTGCCTCACGAATAGGGTTGATAGTATACATTTGTTTGTAAATATCTCGTCCTGTTCCAGCCATTGCCCTTCCAAGCATTGTAGCGTGAGTAGTAAAAAGAGTACCTATTTGAGGTGATTTACGTTTAACATCAAGCAAACCAGCACCGCACATCCACTCATGGAATAAAGCAACTGCTCTATTACCAGCTGGAGCTATTGTTCCTTCGTAAATAGCTGATATAATATCTCCGCATACGGTACTAAACATAACAGGTTCTGCATAATCCCAACCACCTGTCATGGAGTCAACGCCATAGCGATTCCAAAGTTCATATAATAATTGATTAACATTAAGACGATCTTTAAAAGAAACTAAAATTGTTTTTGGGTTTCCAGGAATTTTCCAACGACCAAGGCGGCACTGAAAGCCGTGCTTTGCTAATATAGGGCGTATGGCGTCCCAGCAAGGCTCGTCTGTTTCAGTAAATTCAGCATTATTACCCAAATCCGGACCAAGCATAAAATAACGACCATCAAAAAATTCGACCGCCTGTAACGCTTTACTACTAACAACTGTATAAATGCCACCAACCTTGTTGCAAACTTCCCAGCTTACTTCAAAAGCTGTAGCATTACCCAACTGTGCATGCATAACATACTCCTTCGTTGTAATTAACCTACATATATTTTGCCAAATAATAAAAAGATCAAGACCATCGAGATCTTATGAGGATACCGTAATAATTAAGCGTCTTTAACACTTAAAAAATATACATCTTATACATTAGGATTATTTTTAAACTTTTGAATAATATTGCGAAAAACACCACATTCAAAAACAAAAAAGCTTGAAAAGCACTAGGCTAACTGAAAAAGAGCCAAAAGCATTGTAATCACCCAAAAGACTTTTGGGAAAGAAGACTCTATCATTGAGATTACATAAAATAACACGTAAAATTAAAAAAACCACTTCAACTTAATCACTTTAAATAATTACATATTAATTCATGCAACACTATTACTAGATAGTTACTTTAGCAAAAGTAAGATTTAATGTTTTCACATTATTATATTTTTGTAAAGAAATAAATTGTAATAAAAAAAAGAGAATTACTTTACAAAAAAAATAGTATGCTAAAATATTATAATCGTAAAGAAACGCTAATTTATTATTTTTTCTTGGGAAAGGATTTTTGTGAACAAAAAGATAAATTCTAAGCAATTGCTAAAATTGATTAAATTACTGGTTTGCGTCGCTTCGCTCGCAATGGCTTTCGTTGTAAAATCAGACCATTGCGAGGAACCCACACGAAGCAATCCATGCCTTTTTTAATTGCGCAGAAACCATGCTTAAAGGCTTTATCATCGTTAATATACATGAAGAGAAGGAAGTAGCGAGCATATCTTTATAAGTGTTCGATGAATAAACTTTTCATAATCACTTGAATTATAAATAGTAGGTAATTGTGCCTTGTCATCGGGTTATAGGCAGTTCCGGAAAGCTGGTGGGCTATGCAGATGGTCTTGAGATGAAGCAATTTTTACTTGATATGGAGCGTAAAAACAAATAAGAAAATATAAGGAAAGCACAATGAAAACACCTTGGGATATTCACTATCAAGCATTTTTACACGCTGGCGGTGATTACTGTCATACTTTACATTCACAGCATTAATTTTTACGGGCATTTGGGGCGTTCTTATCACTCGCTTAAATCAGTCCGTCTTACTCTTGATAGCACTTGCATGTTACTTTTTTGGTGGCATATTATGCTCATTAACGGACAACATTAATGCTTTGATATTTTATCGAGTTTTACAGGGCGTGGGGTCTGCTGGTATACATTTAATCAGCGTTCTTTTAACCACACAATATTATCAAGGGCACGAAAGAGCCAAGATTATGGGAACGTCCTTCGCTGTTAAGTCAGTGGGACTATTTACAATGCCTTTACTATCAGGATTGTTGGCATCATACTCTTGGAAATTTTCTTTCATAGCGTTACAACTCCCAACTATTATACCTGTTATTATTTTCTTTTTTACGCAAAAAATATCAAAGCCAGTACAAAGCAAGAAAAAACATAACCTTAATGACTATAAAAAACTTTTTGCTAATCCTAAAATACTTGCTCTTTTCCTTGGATTTTTTCTTATTTCTGGAATTGATATTACGCTACCGCACTTACTTTCTCTTTATACCACACAACAATTCAACTTTAGCACAAGTCAAGTAGGTACTATTTATTCTATTGGAAATATTGGCTTAATTATTGGTTCAGGCTTCCTTATGAAGAAATTGTCAAAATTGCAGTATTTTCCATATATAATTTTAACATCCGGATTGTTCATTAGCTTTTGCATTTTTATAATTTTGCATGTTAATACTTTGTATTTTTTTGCTTTATTGCTATTTATGTATTATATTACTTCTGGAACAATTGTTCCATTTTTAAATTATAGCCTTTCTATTTCTGTGCCAAAAGAAATTTTAGCACCTGCTATTACAATGTTTATGATAAGCTTGCGACTAGGACAAGGGATTGTAAGTTATTTGTTTTCATATATTGCAAATATGCAAGGCTACGCTGTAGCAATATACACCACAATATCATGCTATATATTAATGATAACGCTAATTTTTTATTTTATGTTCAATAATAATATGTTTGATGCTAAGTCTGAATAATTTTCTGTTTACTAAATTTCGTGTAATAAGCTGAAAAAGTAAAAAAATCACATAACGAGGACTCTTGCGCCCAAAATTCGTTTTTTGAGCTTTGGAAAGGGGGTTTTTCAGTGATGAATAGCATATTTTGCACTATTTTTAGCTCATATCTTTTAGCCTGGGATTGAAAGTATCCTAAATAGTGTCGTCAAATTGCGATTTTTTGTAATTTATCAAAGAAGGTGAACGAGTTTTGAGGGGTGTATACAGACATACATTACCAAAAAAGCTCGAGAAATCTGACGAAGATAAAACCAAAAAGGCGCATTTGACGATACTATTTAAAGAAAGTTCTTTGACCTACTGCACTGTATCTTTGTTATTGGCATTAAGGGATGAAAAAATAGTTTTAGCAAGATTTTGAATAGATTCATCTTGCCGCCATTGAGAAAAGAAGTTGCGCCATGCACCAAATTCTAAAAAGCTATCGTCTAAATGCTCTTCATAACCTTGTACCCAAGTGTTAAAAAGTTGCAATTCAACTTGAAAGGTTAGGCTATCGAAAACTAAAGCAGACATTTCTTTGGGAATAGTTTTGCCATCAACTTCCACTAAAACATGTTCACACACAGCAGCACGTGAGGAATC
>CAYJDL010000004.1:7596-18493 GCA_964368885.1 uncultured Desulfovibrionaceae bacterium
TATTGTTTACAGCTTCAGCTAAGGAAAATAAGTGAGGATATAATTCTTTAATTTTTTTAATTCCTTTTTCAGGAATATGAATAAAAAGCTTATCACTTCCTTCTTGTTCTCCAATAAAATAGAAGCGTAGCCAATTTTCAAACATTACAACTTCTAAAACAAGATCAACACTTTTTATAAATGTATCATTTGACATTTTTTTTCTCCAAAAAATTAGTATAGTTTTAAGGAAACGCTGATTTATTCTTTTTCTCTTAAAAAAATAATCAGCGTTTACTTAAAAAGCATAAACGTAGCTCTTGCCTATGTCAATGCAAGTCTGTAAGGTGTTTCCATGATTGATTATGAAAAGAACTTAAATGTAGCTCAATTTAATGCTGTCACAGCAGCGGATGGTCCTGTCCTTGTTATTGCTGGTGCTGGTTCAGGGAAAACACGCACTATTGTTTATCGCTTAGCATGGCTTTGCGAGAAAGGCGTGGAACCTCATAATATATTACTACTAACCTTTACACGCAAAGCAGCCCAAGAAATGCTTGAAAGAGCCTCCCTTTTACTTGAGCGTGGACTTAGTGGAGTTATGGGGGGAACTTTTCACGCCTTTGCCTACGGAGTTTTGCGCCAGTATCGTCCACAGTGGTTAGAAGGTAGAAATTTTTCCATCATGGACAGTGCTGATATTTCCTCGGCTATAGCTTTTTGCAAGGAAAAGGTAAGTGCCGGCAAAGGAGAAAGATCTTTTCCTAAAAATCAAAACATTGCTAGCATATTAAGTAAGGCTAGAAATAAAGAATTATCCATTGAAGAAATTCTTAAGCGAGAATCTGCTCATTTGTTGATGCATGCCAATGCCTTAGAAGAAATAAATGCGGCTTACATGGAATATAGACGTCAATATGCTCTGCTTGACTATGATGATTTACTTTTTGAGCTTGAAGCTTTACTAAAAGAAGATAGGACAGATATAAATTATTTACGCACTCGTTATCAACACATAATGGTTGATGAGTATCAAGATACCAATTTGGTTCAAGCTCGCATTGTCCATTTATTGGGTGGAAAAGAATTTGGCGGTCAAGGTAATGTTATGGCCGTTGGTGACGATGCACAATCCATATATGCTTTTCGTGGAGCAAACGTTCGTAATATTTTAGATTTTTCCAAACATTTTCCTCAAGCAAAACGTGTAAGTCTTGAGGAAAACTATCGCTCAACGCAAGCTATTTTAGATGTAGCAAATAACTTATTGCAATTTGCAAAACATTCATATGACAAAAAACTCTTTACCTCCAAGGAAGGTGGCGAACTTGTAAAACATATTCAACCTGCCAATGATAAAAGTCAAGCTGAGATGGTAGTTGCCCGTGTAAAGGAACTTTTACAAAAACATTTACCCCATGAAATTGCAGTACTTTTTCGAGCTGGTTTCCATTCCTATCAAATAGAAGTCGGTCTGCAAGCAAGCGGCATTGCCTTTCGTAAATATGGTGGCATACGTTTTTCAGAAGCATCGCACATTAAAGATATTTTATCCTATGCTCGATTAATTATTAATATCTTTGACATGGTCGCCTTTGAACGTGTTGCAATGTTGTACAAGGGCATTGGCAAAAAAACCATGCTTAAGCTATATAATACCTACACCCAAGGTGATACCGCAGCAATAAACAAAGCTTTTGCTAAATTCAGAGATTTATTGGAAGATTTGCAATTTTTAGAGTATTTACGCAAACAATCTTTAAATCCCGACCAATATATTGAACAATTACTACAACGCTATCAGCCAAGACTTGAAAATCAATATCCTGACGATTGGCCAAGACGTGTACAGGGTCTTGAACGAATACAACAAATGGCCTCTGAATATGACGATTTAGATTTATTCATAGCCAATCTTGTACTAGATACTAATGAAGAAAAAGAAGAAGCTGAACAATGCATTACCCTTTCAACCATTCATTCAGCTAAAGGTTTAGAATGGAATGCAGTATTAATAATTGACTTAGTTGAAGATCGCTTTCCCTCACGTCATGCAAGTTCTGATTTGGAAAGCTTTGAGGAAGAACGCCGCTTAATGTATGTAGCGTGTACCAGAGCTAGGCAATGTCTGGAATTATATGTTCCAAGTCAAATTTATATGCGAGGTTCGGGAGCTATAATTGCTACACCAAGTCCCTTTATTAGCGAATTCCCTCAAGGTCTTTGTGAACAGTGGTATGAATCCTACAATGGACGCTTACACAAAAAAAGAAAACAAAAATCAACTACTACTTCTGATGATGATGTACAAAATAAAATTTATGTACATGATAACAACAATAGCACTAAGGAATTTTCTGAAAATAATTACTCAAATAAAACACAAGAAAACACTACTTTAGGTTATTGTCATCATAAAATTTTTGGTCGAGGTAAGTTAATTAAATTTTTGCCGCCGGATAAGTACCAAGTTAATTTTCTTGGCTTTGGCATTAAGACTATCTTAAAGGATTTTTTAATCATTGAAGAATAAGAGGCAAGAATGACACAACTTTCTGAAGATATAATTTTAAAAAAAATTACCCAATATTTTCCCAATACCCATAAATCTGTTTTATTAGGAAGAGGTGATGATTGCGCTGTGTTACGCACCAAAAATAGCATTTGTATCAGTACAGATCTTTTTATAGAGGATGTGCATTTTCGCTCAGCTTACTTTTCACCCGAAGATATAGGCTATAAATCCTTGGCTGTGAACATTAGCGATATTGCCGCTATGGGTGCAAGACCAGTTGGTTTTAGCTTGGGACTTGCTTTTCCACCTAACATTGAAATGTCTTGGTTAGAAGGTTTTTTTTCTGGCATGAGCACTCTTGCCAATTTGCACTCATTAGCATTATTAGGTGGTGACTTATCCCGTGCAAATAGTATATATATCAGTATAACAGTATGGGGTGAAAGTGTACGCCAGAAAAATTTTAATAACAGTAGCATTCCTTTTCTTACTCGTGGCGGATCTATGCCTGGAGATATTTTATTCTTAGTTGGAGATATTGGTCTTGCTCGAATTGGTCTTGAGGAACTAGAAAAAAATGGGCTCCATGCAAAAAAAACTTGGCCAAAGGCCTGTAGCGCACATCTAAGACCGCAAATTCAAGTGGAAGCTGGAATGATTTTGACTAAATCAAGTATTAATATGCGAACGCCCATTGTTATGGACTTATCTGATGGACTAGCAAGAGATCTTCCACGCTTACTTGGTGTAAATGAACAAGGTATGCTTGGAGCTCAGCTTAACATTCCTGACTCCATGTTAAATGAGGAAGTTTTGCGTCACGCAAAAGAACATAATCGATGCGCTGTTACCCAAGCGTGGCTTGGGGGAGAGGATTATGCCTTACTTGGAGCTTGCGTGCCAAGACTTTTTCCCATCTTGCACTCTGCATTGCCTAAGTTTAAAAAAATTGGTACACTAACAAGAAGCGGACTTATTGAACTGAATGGTGCTCAAATAGAACAAAGCTATGTAGGCTTTGACCATTTTGATAGATAATAATTAAAAAAAAATTTTCTTTCAAAAGTTTTATTATTCAAAATTTACTAAAACTAATAATGCTAAATAAAATTACATTACAACCACAATGATAAACACAGCTACACAAAAAGATATTTACAATCATAATGCTCAAGAATATGCACACAATGGAGTATATTATGCATTACTGGAAAATAATCAGCAAACATTTCGTCTAGGTTCAATCTATGCAAAATGGCGCAGTGAGTTAAGCTCTATTACTTCAAATCCACATGATTTTCAAAAAATTGGCAATCATGGCTTATGGATTGCACCAGAAAAAAACATCTCTAAAGTTGCTATTACATGTAGCGGTATTGGTATTGTAAGACCGCATATGGGCAGAGACCTATACAATACCTTTCCAATTATACGAGAAGCGATGCACAGAGTTGCTTCCATTGTGGAGTGGGATGTTTTAAGCTTACTTGACGAAAAAGATTTGGATAAATTACAAAGCTATAGCTATCAAGTGGCATATTTATTCCTTATAGAGTATGCTCAGTTTTATTATTTACAGTCCCTTGGTTTTAAACCTCATTTTTGTGCAGGTCATAGCCTTGGGGAGTTGATTGCTCTAACTTTTTCCGGACTTTTTTCCTTAAAAACAGGCTGGAATGCTTTAAAAATACGTGCTCAGTTGATAGAAGAACTCGTTCAATCACCAGAATACAACATGGGCATGATGGTTATTTATGCTGGTATTGAAAGAATCCAAAAACTTTTTGAACAATTTCCAAATCTATCTCTTTCTAATCATAATTCACCAAACCAATGTGTCGTTAGTGGAATAAAGGATGATATAACTCAAGCTCGCAAATTACTGCGCAAAGAAAAATGCCCTTGTATTGTTTTACCTGTAAATATGGCATTTCATAATCCTTATTTAAGAAAACTGCGAACAAGATCTCTTGAAGAACTATCAAGGTTGCCCGTTGAACAGCCTGCTTGTCCCCTAATGAGTAATGTTACAGCCAAACTGTACCCTAAAGATACAAATGGAATTTATAAACATATAGTTGATTTAGATGAAAACACTGTTCGTTGGGTTGATTGTGTGCAAAATCTTAATCATACCTATGGTGTCAATCATTTTGTTGAACTTGGTCCGGGAGAGGTTATTAGTCCATTCACTAAGGAAAGCCTTCCAAGTTCAATATGCATTTCTGTAGCGGATAAAAGAGATGAAGTAAAAGCTTTGCGCATGGCAACAGCTCAACTTTTTGCCTTAGGGCATATTTCCTTGAAAAAAATTATTGCTGTTCCCAGCAGTTACAATTTAGATTCCAATAGCAACAAGGAAAGTGTGGAGCATGACCATGAGAAAAACTTTTCTCAAGCAGCGTATAAATCCCGAGAAAATTCCGAAATTCCTTTTTTAAGTGATATTATGTCTACTTTAGCAAAGTTCAGCGAGCAAAATGTAGAGAATCTCCAATTAAACATGGACTTAAGATACGATCTTGCATTACGCTCTAGTCATTATCCAGCTATATTACATGAACTAGAACAAAAAATTGGTATCAAGATTGAGTTTGAAGACGTATTAAACGCTACAACCATTCAAGACTTTGCTCTAATATTACAAAAACTTGTAAACAAGTCCAAAGACGTAACTACTGACAATTTAGAACAAAACACAGAGCAAGAAAACAATTCTTTTCAGTACTCAGCTGCTTCTTTAAATGTGCTTACACCTTTTTTACTGCATGCAAATATTTTTCAAAGCCTTGCACCTTCTTACTTAGGATTATTAACAGAATCTGAAAATTTTGTCCAAAATATGGAAAGCCCCATCTTAATATCAGGTATCAAAACTAACCACATTTTAGATTTACTTGCTCCAAGGTTAAAAGGTTTTACAAAAGAAGGACTGACTCAAAACATCTTAAACGAAGAAGACTTTTTGTCAGATTATGCCATTCAATGCGCTGAACATTTTTCGTCAGCCCTATCATTAATACCTTCTTCTGCAACAATGTTACTTGCACCCATTTTAAGACTTGAGAGCATACCAAACACACGCAATAACGAGGATAATACGAAAAACCCTTGGTTGCTTTTTGCTAAACTTGCAGAACACTTTTGGATTCAAGAAAACTCAAAATTTATGCTTTATCAATTTCAAAAGCAATTTTCTGCATATAAAGATCATTTTTCTATTGAGTGTGGAGACAATAAAGAGCAACCAAGTAGATTAATTTCCAATAAAAGCATCTTGCAAACAATCTTTACAGCTATTAATGTTCCTATGTCTTCATTTACTCTTTATGGTCTTGATAATTTTCAAAGCAAAAAAACTCCTTACTGGCAAGAAGATTGCGTGGAAGGTGTCACAAGGGAAGCATGTGGAATTGTGCAAGTTACACCTCTAGAAGGCGATGAGTTACAGGCTAAGTGCCAACTTTATATGCGTGATATTTCGCCTAATGGGCGACGATTATCAAAGGCAACTAACCTTGCTTGTGCAACATTAATTTTAAGTTCAAAAAACAAGTCGCATATACTTAAGCCCATTTTTGAAGATAGGGGAACTTTACAGGTTCGTAAAAATACTTTGCATATTTGCAAAGATTTTGCTAAGCATGGTGACCAATGGCAAAGTCAAGCGCATTGTATTAGCGAGTGCATACAGGAAATTGAAAGTATTTTACATAAGGAACTTGCTTGTGACAAAGAGCTAGTATTGGAAAGTATTGCTCACATTAGATATGCATACAATATCTTGCATGCAAAAACAGATAGTTTACAAATTTATTGGAAATATAAGTCGACACATCAACCATATAACATAGATGTTGATGTTCATATTTGTAGTACAGAGCAAAGCCTGTTAATAACTTTTGAGGGAATGCGTTTTACATTAAAAAATAATAATTTAAAGTATTAATTTTTTGAGAATGCATTAAGAGGGACAAGATCTATGTATGGTGTGATAAGGGAGTGTTGTAATTTTTTATCAAAAAACATTTTTTTTGATTTTCGGCATTTTTTAAGCTTATTTTTATGTGCTTTGGGAGGAGCTTTGCTGATAAGCTGTTCTTCTCCAAAAGCTGGTTTAGACGCACCCGAGTTACCTGCACGACATTGGCTTGAAGAAACTCCGGGAGTTCCCATAGAAAAAAAGAGTAGTCTGCAGTCTGCTGTTCCAAATTTATACGACCCTCAAAAGCTTTTTACCTTTGAAGATTGTGTCTATTTAGCTATTCAACAATCTCCGGTTTTAGTCAACTCAGCTGTAGAAATAGAAATCAAAAAATTAGATTTAACCAGTGCTGCTTGGGACTATTTACCTGAACCAAAAATGAACGTTCGAGTATCGTCAAATCTTACATCATTTAATAAAAACCTTAGTGGTGTACCACATAACTACGGACAAACCAATGTTGAAGTAGGTTTTTCCGCAACCTTCCCAAACCCAATCACCACCTACTTTAATCATCAAGCTAAAAAGGCACTATTAAATCTTGCTATTACAACACATCGTAAAGCCATGGGGCAAACAATCAGCGATATAGCAGATATTTACAAACGCCTTGATGCACAAAGAAGAATTATAGACCTCCAAAAAGAATTAATTCCACTTAATGGAAAAATTGCTACATATTGGAAAAAGCTTGAGTCTGTAGAAGGTCGTCAGGGCGTTTCACTAAATTTAGCTATACAAAAACAACGTGAAGCTGAACTTAAGCTTGAAAGATCGCAAATCGAAAATACTATGCTGCGTACTAAATTAAAAATTATTTCTGGCGTAGATATTATGCAAAAGTTAAATATTGATACTAAACATGCAGATAAGATTTTTGCTGACTTTAATAGTAACACTTTAAAGTGGGAAGATCGTTGGACTGCAACAGAAGATGCTTTATTGTTACGTTCTCAGGTAAGATTAAGAGATTTTAACATTCTTGTAGCATGGGCTGAATATATTCCAGATATGAACTTTAGCGTAAATAAATACCCACCAAGTGGTCAATATCAACCAACCAATGGCACAGAGGATCTTTTTGCACATCTAAGCTTTGACTTTCCCCTAATTGATTGGGGCCGTCGTTATCGTGGAGTTCAATCAGCTCGTATGGCAAAGGCTCAAGCATTTCAAGATCAAATCCATGCCCGCACTCAGTATTCCAATAGCTGGACTGAGGCTAAGCAACAAATGCACCTTTCAGAAACTTCTTTAAAAATAGCTCAAACCACTTTAGAAGTAGCAAAAATGCAAGAAACAGAAGCTAATATTAATTTCAAAGAAGGTTTAGTAAAATTTCCTGAACTCGCTTCAAAGCAAGAAGCTCACATCAATGCTCGTATCGCCTACATACAGGCAGAGCTTGACTATAAACTCGCTCAACTACGTTTGATGAACTTGGCAGAAACTTTAAAGGAACGCTTTATTGGTTTACCACTAAAAGAGGTTTTATAAAATGAAGTTTTATAGTAAACATTTATTTATAATATTTTTTGGCGCAGCGCTGATTTTAAATAGTGCCTTAACGCCAAATTTTCTACATAGTCCGGTTAATGCTGCCGAAAGCCAGCAAAGATCTACAATTTTAAATGGTAAGATTATCAGCACTGTTACCAGAGCAGAAGCTTTTCCTTTTGACGCTGTTATTACCGAGGTTCTTGTAGCTCCGGGGCAACAAGTAAGCAAGGATGATATTTTAATAAAATATTCCCTAAGTGACGATGCTCAACGAGCATTGGATAAAGAAATGTTGCTTGGTGCCGGAACAGAAGATACCTCAGCGCAAATACTTTCTTTGCAAAGTGAATTAAGTAAATTACAAGCTGAAAGTAATACTGCAAGACAGTTAGCATCAGCCGGACTTGGCTCTAGCAAGGCATCAGTAAGACGAGCTTCGGAAGTACGCTTTTTAGAAGAGCGCATTACCCTCTTAAGACAGACCCTAGGAAAAGAAGAAGAAAAATTTAAACACAGATTAGACGAATTAAGTGATTATTATGGAGTGCCTATTAAAAGTAAGTCTCCTTTACCGACTGAATTGGTACTAACTTCCCCCATGGATGGTCATGTTCTATCTGTAGCAGGAACAGCCCAAGTGGGAGCTTTACTATCCAAAGGAGCTAAACCTATTTTAATAGGAACAATGGATCCTATGCTTATCCAAATTCAGGTTTTTGAAGGCGAGCTTGGAAGCATTAAAGTTGGAGATAGTGCTAAAGTTACTATTCCATCACTACAAGATAAAATATTCCAAGCCAAGGTTGCAAAAATTTCTTGGACTAGTTCCGACCTTAATGTCGCAGCTGCATCATATTTTACCGTCGAATTATCAATTCCAAATCCAGACTTAGAGCTTAAACCAGGCTTTAAGGCCATTGTCACTTTTGATGGTTAATATTACACCCTTGGCAATAATATATGGCTAAGGTAAAAAGTATACCTAAGCGTTTTGGATACGCTCTTGGTGGACAATGGTCTAGAGATATCATTTGGACTATTTTTACCATTGTATTAGCAAGGCATAGTGCGCCCATGCTTGGGCAAATTATGTTGGCTCTTTCCTTTGGCTATATTGTACGTCAAGTTGCTGATGAAGGACTTAATCACTTTTTAATTTTTTCCTTTGCTAGGCGAGATACTAAACCTAGACAGCTACTTGGTGAAATAACTTGGCTAAAATTAGCTTTACTAACAATTGCTTTAAGTCTCGTTTGGTTATATACAGTTTGGCAAGATTATTCTCCTGAGCTACGCATTACAGTAATGGCTATAGCAGGCGGTCTTGGCTTTGAAGCTATAGTAAATTCATTTTTTGCTTTATGTGAATCTAGAGGGCGACAAGATGTGGAAATGCGCATTCGTGTACCTTCAAGCCTTATAGGCATTGGAACAGGAATTATTTTAATATTAATTGACGCACCAGTAATTTATATTGCGTTATATAAACCATTAGAAACTTTAATTCTTCTTATTATTTCCCTCAAGGCTTTAGGACGAAACCCTTTAAAAAAACTAAACCTAGCAATGCTTAAGCTTGTTTGGGAGCAATGGCGTAAGGGAATAGTTTTTACTGCCATTTCTGCTTGTGGAATTTTTTATAATAAACTTAACGTCTTTTTTTTAAAAAAGCATGGCGGTGATAGTGCTGTAGGAGCGTATAGCGTAGCTTGGGAGGTTGTTGACGGTTTGTCAATTTTAATCTCCACAGTATTACTAGCAAAAGTTCTTTTTCCAGAACTTGCAAGACTTTGGGTAAGCGACAAGCTTGCCTTCCAAAAGCTTGCCGGACAAACCACACGTTCTCTTTGGGCTGCATGTTTACCAGTGATATACATTATTTGTGTAGAAAGTGATCGCATCCTAACCTTTGTATATGGAGATCAATACGCATCAGCCGTACTTGCGCAACAAATTTTAGCTCCCTGCATTGCAACAGCTTTTTTGCATAACTTAGCAGCCTATGCTATGATGAGCATGCATAAACAGAAATTGCTTTTAGTATTTTATGTTTCTGGTTTAATAGTAAATCTTATTCTTTGCACCTACTTAACAGCTTGGATGCCTTTAGAGGGGGCTTCTTTGGCAATTATGTTGACAAAAGTTTGGGTAGCCATTGGCACAGTATCTTATTTTCAATATGCCGCAAAACCTATGGCATTGCGGCATTGGGCTTTGGTTGTAATCGTCCCTATAGTGTCATTTGGGCTTTGGTGGATATTGCGTTCCTATACACATAGATTAATAGCTGAAGCTATAGGCTTTATCCCTCTAGCAACCTTGCTTTGGTTTTGGCGACCGCCCAATCTTTTTGAAAGAAATACTTAAACTAGCAAAGGTTATTAGTATGATTAAATATATACTTTTACTTAGCATTATTTGTTTTAGCTGCTTGCTTAGTGCATGTGAGGAAAAAATTCCACCCAAGAATACAGCCCAAACTATTTTAGATGTTGAATCAAAATTCCCTTTGGTTCTTTCTCCGGAGTTTAGTTGGCAAGCTTTTTTGCGCTATTGGCATAGAGGTATTGATGCACGCATTAAACTCAACGATATCATTAAAACTGACGAAGGGTATTTTATAGACTACGGTAAGGGCGTTACTCTCAACATATACATGAAAGACAATCTTATTAGTGGCTTGACTGCATCCTTTAATGCTCTTAAAGAAAACTATGATGGTGGTAAGCTTTTTTTAGTACTAGCAGAACATTTGCTGGTGCTTGGGACTTTTGGATGGACGAAAGCTGAGCGTAAGGAAATGACACAATTTTATGATACTATGAATCCTCAAAAACTGGACTTTGCTTTTAAAAATTCTTTTTTTTCTCGAAGCTACACTCACCCAACGTGGACTTTTCATTGGGTATTAGTTAAAC
>CAYJDL010000004.1:18503-23596 GCA_964368885.1 uncultured Desulfovibrionaceae bacterium
ATGCTTCGCCAATAATGATTTTTCTGTCTTATGTTTTCATGATTTAAAAATTGGAGGGTTTTATGTTTTTTCCTGCTAATAATGTAAATATCAGCCCAATTATTCCACTCTCAATGTCTTTTGTAATATCTTTTTTGCCACAATGGACGGTACTTCAGGAGCCTTTTTATTACTTCCTTTTGTAAGTATATTTTTTGGTTTTTTCAAATTTGACCTAAAACAATATTTTGATTATCTATTCTTATAGTTTTTAATTTTTAAAAAAGTAGTAGTAATATGAAAACCTATTTAGTTACTGGTGGTGCTGGTTTTATTGGTTCAACTTATGTTTTACAAAGTAGAAGCAAAGGGGTAAGGATTGTCAATATAGATAAACTTACCTATGCTGGCAATATGGATAACCTTGCTTCACTTAACTCCGATGAAGAACACATTTTTGTGCATGGTGACATTGGTGATGATATACTTATTGAAGAATCTTTGCAAAAATATCAACCAGACGCTATCATAAATTTTGCTGCCGAATCACATGTTGATCGCTCTATTCTTGACCCTGATGCCTTTGTACGCACTAATGTTTTAGGTACTTGCGTTCTTTTGCGCAAAACTTTACAATATTGGCAAGGTTTAAACGATGCCCAACAAGCAGGCTTTCGTTTTTTACATGTGTCTACTGATGAAGTTTATGGCGACCTTCGCCCTGATGATCCCCCTTTTACTGAACAAAATGCCTACGCACCAAATAGCCCATACTCCGCTTCCAAAGCAAGTAGTGATCATTTAGTGCGTTCATTTTATACAACTTTTGGATTACCAATTCTTATTACCAATTGTTCAAATAATTATGGTCCACGGCAATTTTTAGAAAAACTTATTCCCCTTTGTATTTGTCATGGACTTGAAGGAAAACCCTTACCAATTTACGGCAAAGGCGATAATATCAGGGATTGGCTACACGTAGAAGATCACTGCTTAGCCATTGAAGAAGTTTTATTAAAAGGACAAGTTGGACGAACATATAATATTGGCGGCAACGCTGAAAAAAGCAACCTCGAAGTCGTAACAACAATTTGCGAAGCACTTGACAACTTTGTTCCTCGTGTGCATGGTCAACATACTGATTTGATAACTTTTGTAAGAGATCGCCCAGGACACGATTTTCGCTATGCCATTGACTGCAAACGTATAAATGAAGAGCTTGGGTGGTACCCAACTCATAGCTTTGAGGATGGAATTTTAGAAACAGTTCGTTGGTATTTGGACAATCAAACATGGATTGATAGAGCTCGTAGTGGAGCTTATCAAGATTGGTTAAAACAAAATTATGCTGTGAGATAGTATGAAAGAACGCAAGGGAATTATTTTAGCTGGAGGAGCCGGAACACGTTTGCATCCTCTTTCTTTAAGCATAAGCAAACAGCTCATGCCAATTTATGATAAACCAATGATTTATTACCCTTTAAGCATCTTATTACAAGCTGGCATCAGAGATATTAATATTATATCTACACCAGAACATATCAGTTTATTTAAAGCTTTGCTTGGAGACGGACATGCTTGGGGTTGCTCTTTCCGCTATATTGTTCAACCATCACCTGACGGTTTAGCACAAGCTTTTATTTTAGCAAGACCATATATCGAAGGCTATAGTTCATGCTTGGTACTTGGCGATAATATTTTTTTCGGACATAATTTAGATACTTTATTGCAAAACGCCATGAATCAAGATAGTGGAGCAACTGTATTTGGTTATCATGTAAGTGACCCAAATCGTTATGGCGTAGTAGAGTTTGACGAAAATCAACAAGCCATAAGCATTGAAGAAAAACCAGATAAACCACGCTCAAATTATGCAATAACAGGTCTATATTTTTACGACGAAAAAGTAGTAGACATAGCTTCATCCATCAAACCCTCAGCTCGTGGGGAGCTTGAAATTACAGATGTCAATAATATTTACTTAAAAAATCAATTATTGCGAGTTGAGCTTATGGGAAGGGGTATTGCTTGGCTTGATACAGGAACTCATGACTCTTTACTTGCCGCATCTTCTTACGTTCAAGCTATGCAAACTCGTCAAGGTTTATATGTGGCATGCCCCGAAGAGATTGCATGGCGTAAGGGATTTATAGATACGCAACAACTTCGCAATTGCGGTATGCAACTTTGTAAATCGGCTTATGGACAATATTTGCTTGAACTATCTGAAGGGAATAAAGGATTGTAAAATAATGCTAGCGCAAAATTTCAGCAACTAAAACCGCAACATCACTAACATCGCTGTTGCACTTTTAACATTTCAAGCCTTATATCGCATTTTGACTTTACAAAACAAGGACTTAACATCATGATAACTGAACAAACCAACTTAGATGGAGTCTTGCTAATAAAACCTAAAGTTTTTGGAGATAGCAGAGGGTATTTTGTTGAAACATGGCAAAAAGAAAGATACACAAAAAGTGGAATTTCTATGCCATTTGTTCAAGATAATCATTCCTGCTCAGGTTATGGTATTTTACGCGGTCTTCACTACCAAAAGAAAAAAGCCCAAGGCAAACTTGTATCGGTTTCTCTTGGAAAAGTTTTTGATGTAGCTGTAGACATACGCAAAGATTCTCCTTCTTACGGCAAATGGTATGGTGTTGAATTAAGCCAAGATAATCAGTGGCAACTTTGGATACCTCCAGGCTTGGCTCATGGTTTTTTGGTCACTTCCGAAATTGCACACTTCCACTATAAAGTAACAGAATTTTACGACCCAAACGATGAGGGTGTATATCGTTGGAACTCTCCGGCCTTAGAGATAAATTGGCCTATTACCACACCAATCTTATCGGCTAAAGATATAGATGCACCTTTATGGATGGGCTAATAGCTAAATAACAAAACACCATAAGCTTACAAATTTACATAAATTTTCAAGTTATAATTAATAATAAATAAGGAGTCTATAAAAATGCGCCGCCTCAGTATTGATAAAGCTTTAGACACAGTTGAACCAGTTGAAAATATAACACTTTGTGGATGGGTGCGTACCAGACGAGATGCAAAGGGATTTAGTTTTTTAGAGCTAAACGATGGCTCGTGCATAAATAATATTCAATGTATTGTAGATGAAGGTACAGATGCTTTCACAGCAATGGTTGACGTAAATACTGGTGCAGCTGTGCGTATTATCGGCGATTTAGTTAAGTCTTTAGGTAAGGGACAAAAATTTGAGTTACGAGCTAAGCAACTTTTTGTCTACGGACTTGCAGATCAAGAAAGTTTTCCATTACAGAAAAAAAGACATTCTGATGAATTTTTGCGTACCATTGCGCACTTGCGTTCTCGAACTAACAAATATGGAGCAACATTTCGCATTAGATCAGAAACAGCATTAGCCATTCATGATTACTTTCGACAAGAAGGTTTTTTTAATGTACACACTCCAATTTTAACCGGATCTGATTGCGAAGGCGCCGGTGAAATGTTTAGAGTTAGCACTTTACCATTGGGAGAAAAAGATCTGCAAAAAGATTTTTTTGGAAAGGAATGCAACCTAACTGTCTCTGGTCAACTTGAAGCTGAAGCATTGGCTCTTGGGCTTGGTAAAGTTTACACTTTCGGACCAACCTTTAGAGCAGAAAATTCTAATACACCTCGTCATGCCGCTGAGTTTTGGATGATTGAACCGGAAATGGCTTTTGCCGACCTTAATGATAATATGGATCTTGGCGAAGGTTTAATTTGTTATGTTATTGAACATATATTACAAAAATGCTCAGATGATTTGAATTTATTTAACAAGTTTGTTGATACAGATTTATTAAATCGATTAAAGCAAATTCTCTCAAAACCATTTGTGCGAATCTCTTACGGTGAATGCATAGAAATACTACAAAGTTCTTCAAAAAAATTTGAATACCCAGTTTCCTTTGGGACAGATTTACAAACAGAACACGAGCGTTATTTAGCTGAAGAGCACTTTAAACACCCTCTTATTGTGTATAATTACCCTAAAGAAATTAAAGCTTTTTATATGCGCCTTAATGATGACCAAAAAACAGTTGCTGCAATGGACTTGCTTGTACCTCGTATTGGGGAATTAATCGGCGGTTCTCAACGTGAAGATCGTTTAGATGTTTTGGAAAAAAGAATTTTGGAAATGGGACAAAACGTAGCAGATTTTTGGTGGTATTTAGATTTGCGCCGCTTTGGTACCGTTCCTCACGCCGGATTTGGTCTTGGTTTTGAGCGTTTGCTAATGCTACTAACAGGCATAAGCAATATTCGAGATGTTATACCCTTTGCAAGAACACCTGGCAGTATCGATTTTTAGCCAAACGCTGATTTTTTCTTTTCTTTATTGGGAAAAACTTTTTGTGAACAAAAAGTCTTTCCCAAACCCTTTCAAAAATTCTTTTTTCATGTGTCGTGTTTAAAAAAATTAACGACGAGCAAAAAATTATTCTCTCAAAAAATCAAACATAAATATTTTCAAATTAAAAAATCTATTAAATCAAGACTTACTTAGAAAACTTTAACAAAATTTTCTAAAAAAATTTTACGCTTTTACTTTGACATTGCACACCATTTTAAGTATGGCAGAGCAATCAAGCGCAAAATTTAAACATAAAGAAAACAACATGCACGACAAAAAAATAAATATAGTTTTAGCTACAAGAAACAAAGGTAAGATTCAGGAACTTAGCAAAATTTTAGTTTCTCACAAGCTTGAAGTTATAGGACTTGAATCCTTCCCACAATTAGAAGATGTAGAAGAAACTGGACATACATTTGAAGAAAATGCTTTATTAAAAGCTAGGTATGTATCAGAAAAAACTGGACTTATCGCTATAGCCGATGATTCCGGATTACAAGTTGATGCTTTAAATTTAAACCCAGGTGTTTATTCTGCTCGTTATGCTAATGACTACGACTTGCTTGACGGTGAAACCAATGACATGCGCAATAACCGCAAGTTACTGGATGAACTTTCAGGCATTACTTTTTTAAAACGAAGTGCTCGTTTTGTATGTTGCATAGTCGCTTGCAAGCCATCTGGAGAGTATATTGTTGCCAATGGCATATGGGAAGGGTTAATTCTTGAA